>JAFAVN010000093.1 GCA_019242435.1 Verrucomicrobiota bacterium
CCGTATAAACACGACCACGACGCGAAACTTGCCATTAAGACGGCAATGGATTTACTGAAGCCTAAGGGGTCATTCCCGGGAGCCGCCTGCTGATCACTCAAGGAGCTAAAACGTGGCAAAGCGGCTCCCCTCCAGTGTCTCCGCAGAAACAAGATCACGACGCGAAACTTGCCATTAAGACGGCAATGGATTGGCTGAAGCCTAATGGGCCATTCCCGGGAGCCGCCTGCTGACTGCTCAAGGAGCTAAAACGTGACAAAGCGGGTCCCCTCCAGTGTCGACAGGCGATCCCGCTGGATATCAAAGCGCATAGGTGAATCGAAGTTCGTAGCCAGTGTCGCAGGCGACCGGCAGCTACTAGCCAAACCGCCGCACTTCACGAAAAAGAAAACATCCCGGACGCACGGGCGTCCGGGATAATTTTAATTCCGAGCGAGCTCTACTTACGAGATCTCGTCTACGACTTGGACGTCAACCACGTTGCCGTCGATAACGGTGACTTGCTGATATTGTCCGTCACCCAGCGTATAGTAGTAGACCGTCGCCTCGTCGCCGTCATACGTTGTGTAGTTTGAGTAGACCGGATCCGGATAATAGTAATCGACCAGATCCAGCGGCATACCCACCACGATATTTCCCCAGCAGATATCGTCATACCAGGCCCAGCAAAGGCCGGGGGCGTACCCAAGCGTAATCAAATTGACACAATAAGAATTGGCCCCCCAGTAGTTACAACGCCACCAATATCCTCCATGCTGGAACCAATAACCGCGAGCGGGATCAGAATGGGTCGCCCAAACTTGGCCGTGTCCTGTCCATTGGCGGCCCGATATTCGATTTAACCGCTCGCTTATCAAACCCTGCGCTCTCGGCGCCGTTATCGAACGATCGAATGTGTTCGTTCGGTTCGCTAATGCGGGCCGGTTCTGCGGGCTTGGGTCAACTCGATTGGTTTGGCCGAGCCTGTGCGATTCGGCGATCGAATGCTCTGCTCCCCCGGTACGATTTACTTCATTGTGATTGCTCACCGGGGCGTTACTCCGTCGATCCAAGACGGTAGCGTGGTTGTCGGCAATCGCGCCATGAGCGTTAGCTATCGTTCCACGATGCTCAACCGAACGCGCAGATTCACTATGCCGGGCATAGAGATCCGTATGATAACCGTAGGAAAAACTTCTCCCTAGGTTTCGCGAAATCGGTGCGGCTCGCTGAAAACCGGACGCGCGAAATCCGCCGCTAAAATGCCCGCCACCTATGTGTGCGCCACCTCCAATGTGCCCTCCGCCCCCGCCCATATGTCCCCCGCCTCCGCTGTGTTGGCTGGCAAAGGCAGAACCAACTTGGAAGCAACTGATGCTTATAGCCGCGACCAGCGCGACCCATCCCCGAACCGAGCCACCAGAGCAACTTCGCCCCACTGGCAATAAACTCTTCATAAAGAACCTCTCCATCTTTAAACTAATGCATTACCGGAGTAATGACATTGTTCGGCCGATTCAATTGAACGGAGTTCAACGGCTCGGCCTGATGTTATTGACGCTAGCTGTGCTCAAAAGTTAAGGACAATTTCCGGAAGATGGCGATTTTGTCCCCGGGGCGGACGCTATCCGTTTCGCTCTCCCACACCTGTAGAATTTTCAACTTCATCGAAGCAGACACATGAAAAAAATCGCAGCGGTTCTTTTTCTGTTTTCCGCGATCCAGCTACCAAGCATGCCCGGGCAAACCGCCTCACCCTCCCCCATCCTCAAAATGCCGGCGCCTTCCCCGAGCTCCGGCACACTGCCGGTTAGATTAAGAGTGGCCGTCCGGTGTGATGAAGCTGCCATTAGGCTTCTGGTTGGGAACGCATTACGCAATGAGCTCGTAAAATTGCCCAATGTAGTCGTGCTACCCGGCAGTGGGAGCGCCAGTGTAATCGTAGGAATCAAGCTTGTTCCCATCACTGGAATTCAAAGCAAAACGCCGGTCTATGCGATGCAGGTTTCTTTGGTGGACGTCCCGGCTATTTACAACGCCCTGGAAACCGCCGGATTAAGCCGGCAAGCTATCAGGACATTGCTGGTTGCAAACGAAGTTCAGCCCATCCGGGAAGCCGATTTCTTAACATTCGCGGCAAAAGACCAATTGCCTGCCAAGGTCATTAGCTTCTCCCCACAGGTCCAAAAAGCCGTCGAACGAGCCCGCTTGGCCATCACGCTGAACCAACAGCGTAAACCCAGCAACCAGGGGGACACTGAGGCAGAAGCTAGGCCGGAAGAAGCACGCTGAATGAAACAAAATCCGCCAGCTTGAGTGTTCGTGCTTCGATACCCACTTGTGAAGCCCAGAATATGCTGCCGAACCGCCTGCATACCCCCCATCACATTACTGAGTCGTTCGAATCCTTCCGATTCAAGCAGACTGGTCGCAATCGAGCTTCGGTATCCGCTGCCGCATAGAACGGTTAAAGGAGCCTTTCTGGAGAGTTCTCCGATGCGCCCCGGCAATTCGGGCAAGGGAATATGAATCGCGCTTTCCAGATGGTCCTCATTCCATTCCGCGGACGATCGCACATCCAGCACAATGGGATGCTGCGGACTCGCCAGGGAAGCCAAAAAATCTCCAACCTCGAGCTGAGCGATCTGTTGTTTCTCGCCCAGATCATCGGCCGTGATGAAGCCCTCAACCAGGTCAAACCCAATTCGCGCCAGCTCGAGCTGAGCCTGCTGCGCCTGCGTGTCATTCTCTGCCACTAGCACGATCGGCAGATCGGGATTGACAAAGAAACCGGACCAGATCGAGAACGAGGGGTTAGCAATTCCGATGTTTAAGCTATCGGCGGCATGTCCGCCTCCGAAAAGCTCTCCCGGGCGTACGTCCAATGTGGTGGCGCCTTTTTGCTTCAACGTATCGTACTCAGCAAGCCGCAGACGAGCGATCG
>JAFAVN010000374.1 GCA_019242435.1 Verrucomicrobiota bacterium
GGCTGTATGAGATCGGGTTGCCCGGTAAGAGGGGCGTCAGCGGCGGGATGGTCACCGTCGCCCCTGGAAAGGGTGGACTCGGCACTTTCGCTCCTCCGCTCGACAAAGCTGGGAACAGCGTCAAAGGCTGCCTCGCGGCCAAGTTCCTATCCGAACAGTTGGGGTTGAACCTCTTCGCCTCGAGACCTGCTGAAAATGAATGAGCCGGGAATCCCGTCATGAAACGGATCCGAATTACCCACAAAACAGAGTACTACTACCGTACGGCAGGCCGCCGGACGCCTTTGACAGAATGGAAGTCTCAGTCCAGGTATCGCCAGTAAAACTAACCTGAATACCGAAGCCCCTCCCATAACAACTTGGTTCATTTTCTGCAGAGCCTGTCAGAGATTACAGGATAGCAAATAGCAAATAGCAGATGGCAGATAGCAATTAGTGGTCTTGGTTAGTATTTGCTATCTGCTATTAACTATTTGGTTTTTAGACGGCGGTTTGTTGCCGGCGTTGTCCAAATCGGTCCGATGCTTGTCCGCTTCATCCCTGGTTGAGACACTTAAAATGCTCTACATACCTGTTGCAGCCACCGCGCTAGAAGGCCGGTCAGGAGATGTATAATGCTTCGGAAAAATAGCTTTCTTTCTACAATAATGTTAGGGACTTATCATCTGGGACTAAGCGTTAGTGAACTCGCTAAACTGCCGGCGATAGAAGTCGAAGCCGTCGATCGTGGAACGAAACATCGCTACACCGGCATCTTGGTCTGGGATATTCTCAATCAATTCAGGGCCCAGTTGGGAGATGCGTTGCCAGACTCTGTTCCATCAATAGTAGTGCGGGTCACCGGGCCGGATAATTACAGCGTGGATTTTGCGCTGACTGAATTTGATCCGGCCTTTAGTGATCGCTCGATCGTCCTCGCCGAACGCCAGGACGGCAGCCCGTTGCCCGAGAACGCGCTGCCGTTTCGCTTTCTCAGTGGTGTCACGGAAGAACACGGTTCCTATAACCAACATTCCGCGACGGAAGCCGCCGGCGGCGCCCTGGCGCTGCCGCTCTTGGAGAAAGCGGCTCGGGATCTGGTGCTCGATCCGGACGACAGGCCCGTCGTCGTTGTGGATTACGGATCGTCCCAAGGGAAGAACTCGTTGGCGCCGATGAGAGCGGCCATTGCCATCCTGCGCAAACGGACCTCGGCGCGCCGGCCGATTTGCGTGGTCCACGTCGACCTCGCCGAGAACGACTTCAGCACGCTCTTCGGCGTGCTGCACTCCTCAGCCGACAGCTACCTTTCCCAGGATCAAGACGTGTTTCCAAGCGCGGTCGGGAGATCCTTCTACCGGCCTGTGCTGCCGCCAGGTCATGTGCATCTCGGTTGGAGCTCTTACGCTGCTGTTTGGCTCAGTCGCGCTCCGACTATGGTCCCCGGACACTTCTGGATTCCAAGCTCGACCGGCGCGGTTCGCGCAGCGTTCGGACTCCAGGCCGTCGAGGACTGGAAGACATTCCTCAAATTGAGGGCACGGGAGCTGCGCGCGGGCGGACGTCTCGTGGTGGTGCTCCCGTCGGCCCCCGATGAGGGGAAATTGCAGATCCATGCCGGA
This sequence comes from Verrucomicrobiota bacterium, assembly GCA_019242435.1. Lineage (GTDB taxonomy): Bacteria > Verrucomicrobiota > Verrucomicrobiia > Chthoniobacterales > JAFAMB01 > JAFAVN01. The sequence continues at coordinate 1,602 of JAFAVN010000374.1, forward strand.
ATGAATCACATCAACGCCGTGCTCGCCGAGATGGTCGCTGAAGGCGCAATCGCGGCCGAGGAACGTGAGCGGATGCTTCTCCTCTCCTATCCCCGAAGCACCTCCGAACTTCTTGCCCCGTTTGCCCGAGGGGGAAGGTTCGAGAATTTGGTCGTGGAGCAGCGCGAGATCTTCAAGGTTCAAGACCCCGGATGGATGGATTATGAGCGGGATCAGGATCGGGAAAAACTGGCGGCCAAGCACACGGGATTTTTTCGCGCCACCTTCATGCCTTCGCTGGCGAGTGCATTGGCTTCCGACCGCGGGGCCGAGGGACGCCAATTCTTCATCGACCGGTTGGCAGATGGGCTTAAGAAGAGGCTGGTCGCGGAGCCGATGCCGCTCGACTTGCTCGCACAGGCGATCCTTCTGGCGAAGGAGGCGCACAAGTGAGCGGCATCATGACTCGCAAGAAGCGGAGGGTGACAATCCGCGGCCCGGCGCGGGATTTTGCAGTGCCAGGCCCCGAGCTGTGTTAGCTAGGTCTAACGTGTACTTTCGGGCCCTTTGCGCTTCTTGAGCTTTCGCTGTCCCAAGTTCCAAGTGATCTTAAGAGATTGGAGCAAGGATGCGGTGAGTATGCTGGAAAGCGGAGAACTGACGGTAGAGCAGCTCAGCCTAAATTCGCAACCTTTTGAGAGGGCAGTTTTCTGGCTATTTGTATCCGTCAATGTCCAGACTGCTAATAGGAGCTGAGCTACCCGGCTTAAAGGCTGGCAGTGGCCAAGCTGACTCCTATTGCGACTCTGGTGTCAAAAAAGGAGACCGATCTCAGCCGAACATGACCCTGATAAAATCCATTTTTCCCTTTCAACGCGAACTCGGGCTATCGCATGTCAACGTAAGAAACGACTTTCTGCTCCGGCTGTATGTCTCCCTACCGTCTCA
>JAFAVN010000461.1 GCA_019242435.1 Verrucomicrobiota bacterium
GTTCGGTCCCGTTAGTAATGGTCCTATTCTGGTTCCATTTGATTCTGATTCCATTGGTTGCCGGCTTGCTATTCCCAGGCCGCCAGTTGGAACTTCGTTTAGTTACGGCTCTCGCGGCCTTTTCGCTTTTTGAGGCATCATATTATGGGGAAATTATCCGGGCCGGCATCTCCAGCGTAAGTAAGGGCCAATGGAACGCCGGTCTGGCATTAGGAATGACAGGAGCGAAGGCGATGCGGCTAGTAATTTTGCCACAGGCTTTCCGCCGTATGATACCGTTATTAGTTACTCAGGCGATCGTTCTTTTTCAGGATACAACTCTGGTTTATGTGATCAGTTTGGATGATTTTTTTCGGAAAGCATACAATATCGGGAACCGGGATGGCACTTTGAATGAGTTGATCCTCTTTGCCGGAGCGATTTACCTGGTTGTTTGTACGATCGCATCGGGTTTTGTCCGCCAGGTTCAGCGAAAAATCGCCGTATGATCTCGATCCGCAGCGTATCTAAATGGTACGGGGAGTTTCATGCTCTGAAGAGCTGCTCCGCTGAGATTGGAAAAGGCGAGGTGGTAGTGGTGTGTGGTCCGTCTGGTTCGGGCAAATCAACCCTGATCAAATGTGTTAACGGGCTTGAGCTCTTTCAGAAGGGGGAAATCTTAGTGGACGGTGTTTCGGTCAACGCTCGCGGAACTAACTTACCCAAATTGCGGGCCCGGGTCGGCATGGTGTTTCAACATTTCGAGTTATTCCCGCACTTGTCGGTGCTGCAAAACCTCACGTTAGCGCCTTGCCGCGTTCTAGGGAGGTCGAGTCAACAGGCGGCCAAAAAAGCCGAGGACTTGTTGGCAATGGTTGGTCTCGGGGATCAGAAATCGAAGTTTCCCGCCCAACTTTCCGGCGGACAGCAGCAACGCGTAGCTATTGCGCGCGCGTTAGCCATGGATCCGGTTGCCATGCTATTCGACGAACCAACTTCCGCGCTGGATCCCGAGATGATTAACGAAGTTCTGGATGTAATGGTGAAACTCGCGCAATCCGGCATGACAATGTTAGTAGTGACTCACGAGATGGGGTTTGCCAAAAGAGTGGCTGACCGGGTGATTTTTATGGATCACGGGGAAATAGTTGAGGATCGGCTCAAACAGGATTTCTTCGAAAATCCGGCAACCGACCGGGCGCAGCAGTTTTTATCAAAAATATTGAGCCATTAGCCGGAAACTAGCGGCAAGTGCGCGGCTAGGGCGGTGGTAGCGACTCAACTGGTATCAGGCAGTTGGCGCTAATTCCGGTTATTCGGTTCTTGACCTCGAGACCGGTTGATAGATAATCGCGAAAAACCTGCCAGAGAAAGGGTAGGGTATCAATGTATTACCCGGGCTACCGCACTCGGCAAGCTCAACCCCCCAAGAATAATATGTCAACATCTGCAACTGCCTCGTCAATCCCAGCTGGTGATGAGTTACGGTCCCAACATCGGCGAGTCATCTTCGCGTCGTCATTGGGTACCGTCTTTGAGTGGTACGACTTCTATATTTACGGCACTCTCGCCGTCTTCTTTGCCGGGCTGTTCTTTCCGCCTGGTAATCCGGTTACTGCTCTCCTGACCAGTCTACTAACTTTCGGGGTTGGTTTTGTCGTTCGGCCGTTTGGCGCCTTGGTTTTTGGCAGGATTGGAGATTTAGTGGGCCGGAAATACACCTTTCTGATCACGATCACGGTGATGGGGCTTTCGACCGCGCTGGTGGGCGTTTTACCAACATTTGCCACTATCGGTTGGACGGCACCCTTGATCCTTTTTTTATTGCGGGTAACGCAAGGATTGGCTTTGGGCGGTGAATACGGAGGCGCTGCGACCTATGTGGCGGAGCATGCTCCTGAAGGTAAACGCGGATTCTATACGAGTTGGATCCAAACGACCGCGACATTGGGCCTGTTTCTCGCGCTGCTGGTGATCATGGGGTTGCGGCTTGGCATGACTCCGGAGGCCTTCAAGGCTTGGGGTTGGCGAATCCCGTTTCTGTTGTCCGTCATCCTGCTGGCAATTTCGATTTATATTCGGTTAAAGCTTCAGGAGACGCCGGTTTTTACGGAGATGAAGTCATTAGGCAAAGGGTCATCGCATCCTTTGCGGGACAGTTTTCTCCGGATGCCTAATGTAAAGTATGTGGTTCTGGCCCTTTTTGGAGCGACCGCCGGCCAAGGCGTCGTCTGGTACACCGGCCAATTTCACGCGCTGTTTTTTCTGCAGAATGCGCTGAGCCTGAAAGACTTCAAGACCGCCTACCTTCTCATCGCAGTCGCACTGGTGATCGGTACGCCATTTTTCATCTTCTTTGGCTGGCTGTCTGACCGAATTGGGCGCAAACCGATCATGATGGCTGGCTGCCTGCTCGCGGTCCTCACTTACTTTCCTCTTTTTCATCAGTTGACCAATTTCGTGAACCCCGCTTTGGCGGCGGCTCTGGAGAAAGCACCGATCGTGGTAAGCGGTTCCGGACCAGAACTAGACAAAGTCAAAAATGATCTCAACACCCGCGGGTTTTCGTTCTCGGTAAAACCTGCCGAAGGCGCGGGGCTTACGATCGCGATCGGATCAAACCAATTACAAGGATACGATGCAAAAGCACTCGGCAGCGCGTTGGCTGCGGCCGGATATCCCAAAGCGGCTGACCCCGCTAAAATCAACTATCCCGGCGCAATTCTGGTTCTGGTGATTCTGGTGTTGTATGTAACGATGGTTTACGGCCCGATTGCGGCATTTCTGGTTGAATTGTTCCCCACCAAAATCCGGTACACCTCGATGTCGTTCCCGTATCACATTGGAAATGGAATTTTTGGCGGGTTGTTACCATTTATCGCGACCGGTATCTCCGTAGCCACGGGAAATATCTACGCCGGTCTCTGGTACCCGATCGGTATCGCGCTTTTGACCTTGATCGTCGGCACCCTATTCCTGCCAGAAACCAAGCACCGGAATATTCGGAGTGAAGCGGTCGAGTGAGGTATAGGCCGCTGTTTTCGCTAGAGACGGCGGCAGACCTAAGCGCCGCCCGGCCAGGCGGCGTTCACGCTCATATTGTTCGTCCTAGTGACCACTCATCGCCCTGGCAATTGGGGCGTTTACCTCGAACGAGGGAATACGTACATTGGTGGCACTTAGGGCTAATAACAGCGATAATGTATCGATAATGCATCAGCAATGACGGTGCGTCGGACAGAAGCGCTAAGATAGCAACTTAAAAGGAGTTTTTCATGCCAGACACAACCACAGCCGTCGAGGAAGTCAGCGAAGCCCAGATCGCGGTCCATTGGAAGGAGGAAGAATATTACCGCCCTCCCGCCAAATTCGTGGGCCAGGCGAACCTGACTGATCCTTCAGTTACCGAGCGATTCAGCTTAGACAAGTTCCCAGAATGCTTCAAAGAATATGCTGACATGCTAACATGGGATCAGTATTGGCATACAACCCTGGACACCAGTAATGCGCCATTCTGGAAATGGTTTGTCGGCGGAAAACTCAATGCCTGTTTCAACTGTGTTGATCGACACCTGACCAGGTACCAGAACAAAGCCGCTCTGATCTTCGTGCCCGAGCCTGAAGAAGAACGGCCCGAAATCATCACTTATCGGGAGCTCTGGCAGCGGGTAAACGAGGTCGCGGCGATGCTACGTGAGTTTGCCGGCCTTAAGACCGGGGATCGCGTAACCCTGCATCTGCCTATGGTTCCGGAACTGCCGATTACAATGCTGGCTTGCGCTCGGTTGGGCGTGATTCACTCGGAAGTCTTCGGAGGGTTCAGCGGCGAGGCTTGCGGAGTCAGGATTGCGGATTCCGGCAGTCGAGTTCTGATCACGATCGACGGTTACTATAGGAACGGGAAGCTGATCGACCACAAGGCTAACGCTGACATTGCCGTGAGAATGGCCGAGCAGAATGGGCAGAAGGTCGATAAAGTTCTGGTGTGGCGCCGACTGGGGAAGCAGAGCGCCACTGCGACCCCGATGATCGGCGGTCGGGATTACGACCTGCGCGACGTCATGAAGGAGTTTGCCGGGCAAAAAGTTGCTCCGGTGTCGATGCCTGCGGAGGCTCCGCTATTTCTGATGTATACCAGCGGAACGACTGGGAAACCGAAGGGATGCCAGCACAGTACCGGCGGCTACCTATCTTATGTAGCGGGTACGTCAAAATACATCCAGGATATCCATCCCGAGGATGTTTACTGGTGCATGGCGGACATCGGTTGGATTACCGGACATTCCTACATCGTTTACGGACCGCTGGCCTTGGCGGCTACCAGCTTGATCTTTGAAGGAGTACCCGTCTATCCGGACGCCGGTCGGCCCTGGCGAATCGCCGAGCGGCTCAACGTTAACATCTTTCATACCTCGCCGACCGCGATCAGGATGTTACGCAAAGCTGGTCCGGATGAGCCGGGCAAATACAAGTATCACTTTAAACACATGACCACCGTGGGCGAGCCCATCGAGCCGGACGTCTGGCGCTGGTATTACACGGTCGTCGGAAAAGGAGAGGCTGTGATCGTCGACACCTGGTGGCAGACGGAAAACGGGGGTTTCCTGTGTAGCACGAAACCGGCGTTGGACCCCATGAAGCCTGGGTCGGCCGGCCCGGCCGTGCCGGGAATCTTTCCTGTAATCCTGGACGAGAATGGGGACGAGGTGCCTGCAGGCTCAGGTCGAGCCGGAAACATCTGTATACGCAATCCTTGGCCGGGGATCTTTCAGACCATTTGGGGCGATCCCGATCGATACGTAAACACTTATTACCGGAAGTACGCGAAGAACAAGGACAGCAAGGATTGGCGAGATTGGCCCTATTTCTGTAACGACGGCGCGATGCAGGCAGCGGATGGCTATTACAGAATCCTTGGCCGCATCGACGATGTGATCAATGTGGCTGGTCATCGCTTAGGGACCAAAGAGCTCGAGTCGGCTTGCCTCACAGTCGAGGAAGTCACTGAAGCCGCGGTCGTGCCGGTAGTAGATCAAGTGCGGGGGCGCGTGCCGGAAATATACATTACGGTTAAGCCGGGCGTCCAACCAAGTAAGGCCATTGAAGAAAAAGTGGTTCGCGTGATCGAGACCTCGATAGGTAAGATCGCCAGGCCCAAGGAGGTACGGATCGTTCCGGATATGCCCAAGACTCGCTCGGGTAAGATCATGCGCCGGGTGCTGGCCGCGATTTCCAACTCCATGGATGTTGGAGACGTGACCACGCTAGCCAACCCCGAGGTCGTTGAACAAATTCGGGTGAGCGTTCAGGGCAAAGCGAAAGTGGAGCAAAAAACCGGGCCTGAGGATATCAGGAAATTTGGTCAGGAACGGTGAGAGCAGGAAGTAACTAGTGATTGGTGATCGGTGATTAGTGATTGGTGGGTGGGCGAGTGCAGCCATCGGCGGGGGCCATCTGATTCCCGCGAACTGGCTACAAGCTCACCTTTTTCTCTTGAATCAATCGGGAGGCACGCTAGGTTCTCCGCCCACTGGAAAATTCCTGAGTAGCTCAGTGGTAGAGCGGTCGGCTGTTAACCGATTGGTCGTAGGTTCGAATCCTACCTCAGGAGCCACCCCGGGGGGCCGTGTATTCCGTGTACGTCCTTCGCTCGGAGGCGGATCGTAGGTTGACATCCATCTGGTACGCGAAGGTCGCGCCGGCAAATCGGTTCCTGGGCCGCGGCTCAAATCCGGCGCGAAATTCGTCTTTTCGAAGAAAACAACTATTGAGCGCGCCTGGATTTTCGCCCTACCGTTGTGGGATGTGGGGACATTCGTCGGATGCCCGCGCCTGGGCCCCAAGCCCCGGCAATCACGAGTCTCGAATTACTAATCACCAAACATTCTAGCCTCTCGATTACGCGTCATATTTGAATTGTGATTGACGGCGTGCGAGATACAGACTCTTTGTTAGGGCTGAAATTAACCCCCAATTCTCCAACCGAAAAAACGGAACGCTTTCACGCTTGCCCTCGGTTTCCGGACCGAGGAAAAAACAACGCTCGCGTGATGATTCCGATTTCTAGGGTGAAAGAACACCACAAACTCCCTTCCATATGAAATCATGGCACATTAAAGCCGGCCTTTTCGCGTCTCTTCTTAGCGCGTTTGCCGGATGGAGCGATTACGCTTACGCCGCTGGTAAGAAGTATACCATTGCATTGATCCCTGGTCTGACCACTGACGCGTTTTACATCACGATGCACAAAGGCGCGCAGGTGGCAGCCGATGCTTTGGGTGTCGACCTGGTATTTCAGGGCGCGCCCGAATTTAACCCGGTCCAACAGGTGCCGGTGCTGAATGCCATCATCGGGCGTAAGCCGGATGCCATCCTGATCGCGCCCACCGACAAAGAGCAGTTGGTAAGCCCATTAAAGAAGGCGGTGGACAGCGGCATCCCGGTGATCACGGTCGACACCTTTATCGGGAACGGTCGCTATCAGACGGGCACCGGCGAGGCTGATTTTCCCCTTTCCTACATTGCTTCCGACAATATCCAGGGAGGTGTGATCGCAGCTAAAGCGCTGGCCAAGGCCATCGGAGAGAAAGGAAAAGTCTACGTCTCTAATGTTAAACCGAACATCTCCACTACCGACCAGCGGGAGCAGGGATTCAAGGACGAGATGAAGAAGTATCCGAATATCACCGTGCTTGAGACCCAATTTAATGACGATGATGCGAACAAGGCAGCCGCCCAGTTCCAGTCTGTGTATGCCAGGAACCCTGATCTGGCCGGAGTTTTTGGAGCCAATTTGTTTTCGGCCACCGGCGCCGCGAATGGAGCGAAACAGGCAAATGCTCAGGGCAAGGTGAAAGTAGTGGCTTTTGATGCGCCACAATCGATCGTGTCGGACATCAAGGCCGGAAACATCGATATCGCGATAGCCCAGCACCCAGCGGAGATCGGTTTCTATGGCGTGGTCACCGCATATGCCCATTTGATCGGGCAATCTGTACCGCCGTTGATCGGCACGGGTTTCACGGTGATCGACAAGAGCAATGTCGATGACCCGAATGTAAAGAGGTTCATTTACTCGGACTAGCCGGCAAGTAGCTACCGCGGGTTGAAGTCAACTCCTGTTGCCGGCTAAATGCCTCTAAATAGACGCCTTCACGTCTATTTAGAGGCAGCCTTCGCAATCAGTAACCAGTTATTACTAAACGGTAATCAGTGGGGGCTTGAAAGCGGGTCAGAGAGGACCCCGGATCATGCAGCTTTGCCGGACAGGGCACTTACTGGTTACTATTTAGTGATTACTGATTACTGATTACCAAAGATGGCCTCGATTCCTCTGGACGATACGGTTTCTGAACGTACTACCTGGGCTAGTTCGGTCCGGGTGTGGGTGGCCTCGATGCGGGCCTGGATTTTCTTTTTTGCTTTGGTGATCGGGTTCGAGGTTTGGGCGCGGATGGAATATCACACGACGTTTTTACTGAACCCGTTTAACGCCTCGTCCATTGCGGTGTTTGCAGTCGGACCGTTACTTTTGGCTCTGGGGCAGACCTTTGTGGTGATCTCCGGGGGTATCGATCTCTCGGTCGGTTTTACTATGGGGTTTGCTGCCGTGGTTTTTTCGAAGATCCTCAATGCCACAACGGGTGCCGTGTGGGATCCGCTGGCGTTTCTTCTGGCTGCCGCCGTAGCGTTGTTGGCTTCAGCGATTCCCGGGCTGATCAATGGACTCCTCATTGCCAAGCTCCGCATCCCGCCTTTTATCGGTACGCTGGGGATGTACGGAGTTGCCCGGGGCACAGCTTACCTGTTAGCCGGCGGCACTACGGTACCAATCTCAAACCCGTTGGTCTCATTCATTGGGAACGGTTCCCTGTTTTCCGTGCCAATCACTGTTTTAGTGACAGTCGTGATCACGGGAGCGATGATGTTCCTACTTTCCCAGAGCCGGTTCGGGCAGCATGTGTATGCGATTGGCGGCAGCCGGCAAGCGTCCTTACGCGCAGGTATTAACGTGGCCCGAAACACGGTCGCGCTCTACGTACTTTCAGCTCTAACGGCGGGAATAGGGGGTATTCTTTATACGGCACGGTTTACCGCCGGCGCTGCTCAAGCAGGTGAGCCGCTGCTGCTGGATAGCATCGCCGCGGTGGTTATCGGCGGAGCCAGCTTGTTTGGGGGGTCGGGAACTATCACCGGTACGGTAATCGGAGCCTTGATCATCGCGATCATTCAATACGGGCTGGTGTTCGTTAACGTTGAACCCTTCTGGCAGTTCGTCGCGGTCGGAATCGTGATCATTATCTCAGTGCTGGTCGATCAAACTCAAAAGCAACTTAGCGGAGGCAGGTCGGATGAGTGAGCAGCCGGTCTTAAGAGTTCAATCGGTTTCCAAACGTTTCGGCGGCGTACACGCTTTAGAGAACGTTTCGCTTGAGCTCAATCCAGGCGAAGTGCTGGCCTTAGCCGGCGATAACGGCGCCGGGAAATCGACTCTGATCAAGATTATTTCCGGCGTTCATCAACCGGACGAAGGGCAGATCTTCTATGACGGCGCGGAAGTTAATTTTGAGAATCCACACAAGGCCCGGGAACAAGGCATCGAGACCATTTACCAGGATTTGGCTCTGGCAGATAACCTCGACGTTGGCGCCAACGTGTTTCTCGGCCGTGAGCCGCTAAAGCGGATGTTCGGGCTTCCGGTCCTCGATCGCAAACGAATGCGCAATGAAGCCGCCGAAGCTTTGCGAGTTCTTGATATTCGTATTAATCGATTTGATCTGCCGCTTCGCTCGCTTTCAGGCGGGCAACGCCAAGCCGTGGCGATCGGACGAGCTATTCATTGGAAAGCCAAGGTCTTGATCATGGATGAGCCGACAGCTGCCCTAGGAGTTCCCGAACAACGCAAGGTAATCGCGCTTATCAAAAGCCTGAAACAGAGTGGCGTTGGGGTGATCTTCATCTCCCACAACCTGGTCGATATCTTCGCGGTTAGCGATCGCATTGTCGTTTTGAGGCGCGGCCAAAAGGTTGGCGAGACAGCGACCCAGGCGACGAATTCGGATGAGATTGTCCGCTGGATGGTGGGAGGGTAGGGCGGGTGGGCGTGAGTATAGCTCGGAGTGCAGCAGGAGGCCACCATGGTTGGCGCGAAAATCTCGGCGCGCCATGGGTTGGCTACTTTATTTAGTCCGTCCGCGCCGGATTTGAGCGGCCAACAGGCCTACATCATCCCGGGTGGCAGACCTAAGCCGGAGGTCATCCGGCCCATTTCAGTTTGGGCTAAGCCTTTTCCTTTTTCGATGGCTTGTTTTACGCCGCTGAGGATCAAATCTTCCAGCATTTCGACATCTTCCGGATCAACCACCGGTTTGGCGATCTTGATCGACACGATGTCACCCAGGCCGTTTGCTGTAACCGTGACGTTTCCGCCGCCGACGCTCACTTCGACGGTTTTAGTTGCGAGGACAGCAGTCAGCTCTTCCTGCATCTTCGCGGCCTGCTTCATCATTTTTTGGATATTCATTTTCAGTCGGCAGCCTGTATCTCGGCTTGAAAGATTTCCAGGGCTTTTTGAATCAATGGATCGTTTTTAAAATCATCTTCGGCGTTCGTCTGGTATTCGCTCTTCGCCGGAAGCACCACCGGCGTCAGGCCTTCTCGGATCACGCTGCTGACTGTGATCGGTGCATCCAGTCTTTCGGAAAGCAACTGTTCGATGAACTTCCGGTTATTTGGACGCAGCAAGGTCTCCATGGCTATTGTCTGTTCAGGGGCAAAACCCAACAAGAGTTCGTTGGATTTCGATAAATCGATCGGAACCGCGGCAGCAAAAAACTCCTGGATCAATGGCCGTTGTTCCCGGACCTGGGAAACGATGCCGACCCAAATCCGGGCCAAGTCCGGTGAATCAGCGGTGCTCCCCTCAGACACAGACTCCCCGGGGGTTAGCTCTTCCGGTGTCGGTCCCGTTCTCTTCGCGGCTTGAGGCGTTGTCTTTTCCTCGGCCGCTGGCAGTGCTTTGCCCTCGCCAGCAAGCTCTGATCGGGCTTGCCGGCTTTCGCGATGGACAGGACTGATGGCATTGTGTCCAGACGAGGCTTCACGCAATTGCTCCAGAGCATCCAGGACTTGGTTGAAATTCACCTCCGCCAGGCTTTGGATTGCTCGAATAACCGCTAATTCAAGATGCAACTTCTTGTTAGTGGCCCACCGAAGGGTCGGTTCGACTTCGGAAAGAACCTCCATAAGGCGAAGCAGCTGCCCAGTGCTGAGTTTAGCTCCTAATCTATCCGCCGCCTCCTTTGCACTTTCGCTGAGCTCATCCTGGAGACTTTGTGAGTCAACCTGGGCGATCAGTAAGGAGCGGAAGAAATTCAGAAGATCGGAGAGCAGCTTGGAAAGGTCTTTTCCAGCCTCCTGCTGAGCTTGGATAATGTGGAGCGCCGTCGTTGATTCGCCGTTGACGATGGCATGGCTGAGGTCGAGGACCACCTGTTCGGCAGTAAGACCGAAGACTTCCAGCACTTGTTCTTCGTTAATGGTATTCCCGCAGAATGCCACTAACTGGTCCAGCATCGATTCGGCGTCCCGCAGACCGCCGTCGGCAGCGACAGCAATCGCACTGGCTGCCTCGGGAGATAACGTGACGGCCTCCTGCTTGGCGATGAAATTAAGATGATCGGCAATTATTCGGGGCGCGATCCGGTGAAGATCAAATCGCTGGCAGCGGCTAAGGATCGTCGGAAGGACCTTGTGCGGTTCTGTTGTGGCAAACACGAAGATGACGTGTGGCGGCGGTTCTTCCAATGTCTTCAGCAGTGCGTTAAACGCCTGCTGAGTGAGCATGTGCACTTCATCAATGATGTACATTTTGTATCGGCCCTTTACGGGGGCGAATCGCACGTTTTCTCGAAGTTCGCGTATCTGGTCGACGCTATTATTACTGGCGCCATCGATCTCGAGTACATCGAGACTTATGCCTTGGGCAATCTCGCGGCAGGAATCGCAAACTCCACAAGGAGTCGGCGTCGGCCCGTGCACGCAGTTTAGTGCCTTTGCCAAGATCCTGGCAGTGGAAGTTTTGCCGGTGCCTCTGGGACCAACAAACAAATAAGCGTGGGCCAACCGGCGCTGTTCAATGGCGTTTTTCAGCGTACGCACCACGTGCGTCTGGCCCAAAACATCGTCGAAAACCTGAGGGCGATATTTCCGCGCAAAAACCTGATAACTCACAGCAGTAAAGTAGACCGAAACCGCGAGAGTGAGAAGGGCGAGGTGATCAGTGAGATGTGATTGGCGAGTGGTCGTTGACGCCCGGCGCAAAGAGGCGAAGCCGGGCAGCGGGTCCCATGGGTCCGCCATATCCATCCTGTTTGCTGCGTCCACTCTGTTCATCTTGTGCTTCCCTGCCGCCGAATTGCCTCGCCGATCGCTCACTGATAACTATTGACGTTCCGCTGGCGATTGATTTCGTGTCCCATGCTCCGGACCGTAACGCGACTGCTGGCTTGGTTTATTCTATTCATCGTCGCGACGTTTTGCTGGATTGTTCTGATCGAACATGGCCCGGACGATTTTGTGGAAGGTTGCAGGATCGAAGCGACGAATTTTAAGGCTATTTTTATGCGCTGGGTCACGCCGCCGGCCCATTGAATGGCGCTCTGCAACCCCATCCTCGCGGCAATGCCAGGTGAAACCGGGCACATCAGGTTTAAATCTGGAACTTTGGACGTTAAATCTTAAAGGTCGAACCTCCAATCTCATATTGCGGGTCAGGCGATTGACGCTATTGAACTCCCTCGCTAATTTTCACACGTGGCGAAGCTTGTAATCCCGCGGAAGGCCGTATACCGGCTCTCCCTTTATTATCGGGTACTGGAGCGACTGGACCAGAACCGGATCGAGACGGTGTCTTCCGATGCTCTGGCGAAAGCTGCCGGAGTCAAACCGACCCAGTTAAGAAAAGATCTGACTTACTTCGGCCAGTTCGGCACTCGAGGCCTCGGTTACAAAGTCGAATCCTTACTCGCCAAACTTAGCGGCGTGCTCCGCACCACCCGATTTCAGCCCGTGATTCTGGTCGGGGCAGGTAATCTCGGTTCGGCGCTCCTGCGATACGACGGTTTTGCGAAGGAAGGATTTGAGATTACCGCCGCTTTTGATAGCCGCCCCGAAGGCTCCAAAGCCGAAAATTGCAAAGTTCCCGTGTATCCGGTCGAACAAATGAAGACTTTTGTTCAAGAAAACAGCATAAAGCTGGCGATTCTGGCTGTGCCC
>JAFAVN010000100.1 GCA_019242435.1 Verrucomicrobiota bacterium
AAGCGAACGGTTGTCGCGTTTGGGTCACCGAACTCGAGCCTGATGGATTGCCATTGTTACAAAGGTCGTCGTAATCCGCTGGTTGAGATCCAGTCGTTCGGGCGTGCGGTTTGCACCTACCTGTCTCTGGTTTCGCTGGCCATGATCAGTCTGGGCATTGAAATCTCGGCCCTTCAGACCACTTGTGTAGCCTGAATCGCAGTCAACGCAATCGTGTAAACGATGTCGTCGACCAAAGCGCCGCGCGATAAGTCGTTTACGGGCCGCTTGAGACCTTGCAACATCGGGCCAATACTGATGACATTGGCGCTGCGTTGCACCGCCTTATATGTCGTATTTCCCGTGTTGAGATCGGGAAAAATAAATACGGTCGCCCGCCCCGCTACCGGACTATCAGGTGCCTTCGTCTTCGCTACGTCCGGCATGAATGCGGCGTCATACTGGAGCGGGCCATCGATCAGCAAATCTGGCCGCCTGCCTTGGGCAAGTTTTGTTGCCTCTCTAACCTTCTCGACATCGGCCCCAGAACCGGATTCACCGGTCGAATAACTGATCATGGCGACGCGTGGAGGAATTCCAAACGCGGCCGCTGAGTCCGCGCTCTGAATCGCAATGTCCGCTAAGGTCTCTGCGTCAGGATCTGGGATTACGGCGCAATCCCCGTATACCAGGACCTGATCCGGCAAACACATGAAGAAGATCGATGAGACCACCTTCGCGTTCGGCCGGGTCTTAATGATTTGCAGAGCCGGCCGGATGGTGTTGGCGGTGGAGTGGATCGCGCCCGAAACTAACCCATCGACCTCTCCCTCTGCCAGCATCATTGTCCCCAGCACCACATTATCTTCCAGTTGGCTCGCCGCCATCTCGAGCGAAAGCCCTTTCTCTTTTCTGAACTCAAAGAGTGTTTGGACGTATTTGGACCGCACCGCAATCGGATCGATAACTTCGAAGTCCGTGGGAAGACGTAGATCCTGGCTCTTGGCAACCGCGTCGATTTCTCTGGGATCTCCAAGCAAAAGGCAACGCGCGATTCCACGCTGCGCACAAATCGCAGCCGCTCGAATCGTCCTTGGTTCCGCTCCTTCCGGAAGAACGATCCGCCTTTGCGCTTGGCGGGACTTCTCGGTGAGTCGGTGAAGAAAGGCCGCTGGCGACATTCGAAATTCCAACTCAGTCTTCGATCGCGAAATCAACCAATCCACGTCAATGCTGTGAGCCACGTGCTTCATCGCAGCTTGCATTCGTTCCAGGTCGTCGATCGGTACTTCGGGGCTGAGTTGATATAGCTTTGTGCCCGTCTCGTAGCTGTCGGTTGTGACTCGGAACAACGGCAGCCCCGTATCGAACGCTGGCCGGCAAAACTCAATGACTCGCTGGTCGATCTCAGTATCTCCAGTCAAAATCAGTCCGGCCAGGGGTACCCGGCTTAAAGCAGCCATTGACACAGCGATGATGATATCGTTCCGGTCGGCCGGTGTCGCTAACAGTGCGCCCGGCATGAGGTAGTGCAACAAATTCGGCACGGTACGGGCCAGAATCGTTGTTGATTTGACCCTGCGCTTCTGCATTTCCCCGGCGTTCATTATGACTGCATGCAAGTGCCGTTGGACATCGACTGACCGACAAAAGGTCAGCGCTCTGTTGTGCGGTACGGCGCCTACCAGATGAAAGCTTCCTCGCCGAAAAAGCCGGCTTCGACGCAGATAATCTGCTGCCAGGCCCGTGGCAGTTTCGGTTTGAGGATAGCGATTGACGATCAAACCGGCGATCTTTTCAATCCCCCCAAAAACATTGGCCGCATACTCGATCTGATCATCTAACTCGACAAAGGACTTATCATCCATTGCAGCTACTAAAATGATCTGGCCATTCAGTGCCTTCACCAGCGCTTGGTTCAAGACGCCTCGATAGGAATCGTCCGGCGACGGCGGCAAGCCCTCCACGACAACCATATCAACGCCTTTCGTCGAATCGTGGTAAGCTTCAATGACCTTTACCAATACTTCATCCAGCCGCCCGTCCGAAACCAGTTTGGCTACCTTCGGCAGCGGTAATGCCTCAACCGGTGCAAGCGTCGTCAGCGCTCGCAAAAAGTGGGTGGAGCGCTCCGGCCCCGGATCTTCTTCGGGGTTCTCGTTGATCGGCTTGTAAAAGGCGACGCGGACTCCGCACCGGTCGAGGGCCTCGACCAGCCCCAGCGCGACGGTGGTTAATCCCTGGCCTCGACCAGCCGGAGCTAGAAAGAACACGTGTTTCATGGGCCAGAGAAATATAACTGATGGAAAATGACCGTGACGGATTCAAATAACGATACCGCGGAGGTGGAAATCCATCCCTGACCCCAAACTTCGTCATGGGCGGTTTGTGATTCGATTTTGGCCTCCCAGCGCCAAAACAGCGGTTTGGCGCGCGATCATGAGCTCCTCATTGGTTGGAATGACGAAGCAGGGCAAACCATCTCCCTTGGTGATGCGGCCATTGCTATCTTGCCCGTTTCGTTCATTCCATCCTGGGTCGATCTCGGGATGAAGGAGCGCGAGATGCTGGAGTGTTTTTGATCGCACAATTGAGCTGTTTTCTCCGATCCCGCCGGTGAAAATGAGCGCATCGATTCTTTCCAAGCCCGCTGCCAAGCCGAGGATGGCACGCGCGAGACGGTAACAGAAGAGATCGAGTGCGAGCCTGGCTTGATCGTTACCCGATTCAATGGCTTCGACCACAGACCGCATATCGTGACTCACGCCGGACACCCCGAGAAGGCCGCTCTTTCTCGTCAGTAGATCAGTTATTTCTTCCAGGCTGAGACTCTTCTTTTCATGCAAGAAAAGATGCAGACTCGGGTCGACATCCCCGCTGCGCGTCCCCATCACGAGGCCTTCCAACGGGGTCAAGCCCATCGTTGTATCGACACTCTTGCCCTGTTTCACAGCAGTCGCACTGCAACCATTGCCGAGATGAGCGGCGATTATTTGGAGTTCTTCGATCGGCCGGCCAAGTCGCCTG
>JAFAVN010000283.1 GCA_019242435.1 Verrucomicrobiota bacterium
ACAAGAGGCTATCGAGGCAAAGCTCGAGGAATTATCCTGGATGCAAAAGAAAAATTGTTTCGGTCACGCATCACTGTTGCGTGAGGAGTACGGCATCCGGGAGAAATTGCCGCTGGCGACTCTGCCTATCCCTGCCTGGGTGTTGGAGAAGAAGCGGGTGATTACTTTGGTGGGCATGAAACAAACCCTCGATTAGGAAGAACCCATCATTTATTGCTTTGTCTCGCCCCCGCCAAGCCGATGGTAGGGCGACTCCGCCACGACCTGAAAGTATTGCCAAGGCTTGAGGGACAGCTCTACACCTTGTCTTGCTGCGCCGAGAAGTTTCCGAGCCGCGTTCAGGAGATGACCTTGTGTTGTCTCGTGCCTGGAAACCGTTGCGATAACAGCACTACGCTCCCTTGCGGGCCTTAAGGATATCGGAGACAATCTCCGGGTTTGTCTCTCTTCAACGGGGATAAAACTCCCTGTTCCGGCTTTATCTCCGGCAGGACAATTGATTGAACCTGGTTGCGCCCCGATGATTTGGCGCGATACAATTGTTCATCGGCACTGGCGAGTAATCTGTCGGAGTCTTCCCCGTCCGCCGGGAGACCCGTCGCGCAGCCGATGCTTACCGTCACAACGCCCGTCTGGCTCCCTTGGTGCGCAATGTTCAGGTCCTGCACTCTTTTCCGGATCGATTCGGCGACCTGCACTGCGCCTTCATATCCGGTGCCGGGGAGCACCACGATAAACTCTTCTCCGCCGTAACGGGCAGCGATATCGCTGGAGCGCGCCGCCTCGGGTGCAATGCACTGAGCTACTTTCGCGATGACTTCGTCTCCGGCAGCATGGCCGTAGAAATCATTGAAAAGCTTGAAGCGATCGATATCGATGAACTGAATCGAAACAACCTTGCGCTCGCGGCGAGCCCGCTGCCACTCTTGTTTGAGCTGCAGCTCAAGAGCCCGGCGGTTGCTGAGCTTGGTCAACGGGTCAGTGGCAGCCATGCGCACGAGTTCGTCCTGTGCGCGCAACTTGTCGCGCAACGTATGCGCAAGCAGCCATGATCCTGAACCGAGCACGACGCCAAACGCTATGGCCACGCTTTCTGCGTAGAGCACGCCCTCGCGCCATTCAGCAAGTATGCTGTCTGTCGTCGGCGCTACGATTGCGATCAGCGGCAGTCCGGGAACATGTCTATAAGTAATCTGCCGCTGGACTCCCTTAGAGCCGGCACCGATGACTGAGCCGCTCGCATTAGCTGCGATTTGCGGGAAAACGGCAAGGTCCGCGATGCTGGAGCCAACTTCCGCGTCGGAGTACGGATTTCGCGCCAGCACCGTGCCGTCGGCGAGAACAATCGCCACGCCCCCATCTGCGTCATTGTTGAGCCGGTCAAAGAGTCTCTGCACGACTTCGAGGCGCAGCCGCAATAAAGCAATGCCGCCAAAAGAGCCATCGGGCTTGTTGATGCGCCGCGTCAGCGCAATAGACGGTTTGGTCTCGTTGACCGCCGAACGGAACGGATGCGAAACAAACAGCCCAACTGACGGATTGTTCCTATGAACGAGAAAATAATCCTGGTCGCTCACCGTGGCTTCCGTGCCGATCTCGTGGACATCCTTTGAAGCGACAATGATCCGACCGGTCGAGTCAATTATGAACTTGCCGTCGAGGTATGACTCGTCAGGGTTGATGCCGAAGAGCAGCCGGTTGCGGATATTCTCCGGAAGCGTCCAGGTGATCGGGTCCTCTACGTTTTGGACCATCGCCTTGAGTTGAATGTCAGCAAAACGGCCCTCTTTCTCGAGGGCGAGCGCCATGATCGCAGTGAGGTTCTGCGAGATCTCACGCGCATGCCTAAGCTCTGCCTTGCGATCGGGCACCCTCACAAGGAATGGAAACAGAATGACGGTTAAGGCCGCGAATATGCCGGCGATCCCGACTGCTTCGGGGTGATTTCCCACCAGGCGTCGGATCCGCGATAAAAATGCACGCCTCCCAGTTTGGCCGCCGGCGGCCTGAGGGAAAAAGGCAAGCATAGGAACCTTCGCAGAATTTCTGGGTTAGAAACGGCTCAAGAGCTACGCCGCTTGGTTAGGTCCTCTTTCTGCATCCTTCAGCACGATTGTCGCTTCTACCTAAGCCCCGGTCAAACGCCTGCCCATGCTTTCTGAATTCCAAATTGCCCAGCGCAGTCGGAAGGACGAAAGAAAGAATGTCGATGGGTAAGAAAGCGTCCACTACCGACGAACCAGCCAGAGAACAATTTCGCTCTGCGCTAGAGCAGAATTTTTGTGTGGTGGCGGGGGCGGGGTCGGGTAAAACGACGGCGATCGTCCAGCGGATCTGCGAGCTGGCGATGCGGGATCGGACTGCGCTTCGCCGGTTGGTAGTGGTCACCTATACCAATAGCGCTGCGATTGAGTTCAAGAGCCGGGCTCGTCGGCAGTTGTTAAGCCAGGTTACCCAGATCGAAGCTTTCGAGTTTCTGCGCGATCTGGAGCAAACCTATTTCGGCACCATCCACGGGTTTTGCTTGAACCTGATCCGCGAATTCCGAGGACGGCTCGGATTGCCTGAGCAATTACGAGTGCCTACCGACAACGAGCGCAGCCTGCTCTGGGAAAATTTTGTGACTGGCTCTGAAGAAGTCAGTATGCTCGTACGTCATCCGGTTACCCGTTTGCTGCTCCGGGTCTGCACACTTAGCAATCTTCTTGAGGTGGCTAAGCGGTTCCGCCCGGGTAGGCCCCTGGAACCTCCCTCTGGGAAACTGCCCGTCCCGGAAACCAAGACGATCAGTTCTTTTCCGGTGAAGGGGCAATCACTGAAAGTGAAGCAAAGATTAGTGACGGAGTTGGAAGCCTTTGTCAGCAGACTATCAAGCGAGTCACAATTCACTTTGCTACCAAAATGCGACTCCAAACCGTTGAAGGAGCTTTTTGAGCGAGAGATGTCGCCGCTGATAACGTGGCTGGAGGCAGGCGCCGAATGGTTTGCTAATGAACTTGCCCGGAGCTTTCGAAACCGATGCTTGCAAGAAGGTCTTTTGACCTACGAGAACCAGATCGACATTTGTCTGGAATTACTCGAACAGCTGGACCTGCTGGATGAAGTCCGGCGCCGGGAACTGATCGTCCTGGTGGA
>JAFAVN010000457.1 GCA_019242435.1 Verrucomicrobiota bacterium
GGAGGCGTCGCCACTATGTTGCTGGCCGTTGAAATTGTAAGAGAACTGAACATTCCTCTGTCTGGCGATGTGCTTTTCGCCACAGTGGTAGATGAAGAGATCGGCGGGATGGGAACGCTGGCCTTGGCAGATCGCGGCTATCGAGCCGACGCCGGGATACTGACCGAACCAACTGCCAATCGGATATCGCCGCTGTGCCACGGGATTCTTTGGGGCAGAATCCTGATTGACGGGATTGGTGGTCACGCTGAGCTGAAGCCACGGCATTGGGACGCCGGCGGTCCAGTCGACGCCATCAGATTGATGCGCTTTCTACTATCTGGCATTGACGCGCTAAATGAGCGTTGGCGCTCCGACCCGCGAAAGAATCATCCGCTGATGGAATTGCCCAACCAGATTATTGTTACTCAGGTGCGCGGCGGCGAACACCCGAGTTCGATGGCGGGACGCGCGGAAATTATTATTGACGTGCAATACCTGCCTTCTGAGAAAGATGTAGATGGAACCGGTGGTTCGGTAAAACGGGAAGTAGAAGAGTATGTTGCCAGAGTCGCGCAGGTTGATCCTTGGTTGGCAAGACATCCGCCGCGAGTTGAATGGATCCTGGATGCCGATTGTGCAGAGGTGAAGCCGGATCATCCTATCATGGACACACTTGCTGAGGCCTGCGTAGCCGCTGCTCATCCGATTCAACTCTGGGGTATGGGAGCCCACACCGACATGGGGATTCCAACCGATCTGGCAAAAACACCTACTGTGAACTTCGGTCCAGGCGATCCAACCCAAGCGCATCAACCCGATGAACATGTCTCGATTGAAGAGCTCGTAACCTGCACAAAAGTAATCGCGGTAACCATTGCTCACTGGTGCCAAAATTAACTATGGAAATCAAAGTGTTACTAGTCGGAGAAAGTTGGGTTAGCAGCTCAATTCACTTGAAAGGGTTCGATTTCTTTTCTTCAACTTACTACGCAACGGGAGGCGATTTCCTAATTGCCGCGTTAAGTCACGGTGGTGTTAACGTCATTCATCAGCCAAGCCATGAAGCCGCCAAGTCTTTTCCGCTCGAACATACTAAACTTGAAACATACGACGTAGTCATTCTCAGCGACATCGGCGCCAATACATTGCTCCTTGCGCCTGAAGTCTTTTTAGAAGGCAGACGGATTCCGAACCGGCTCGAATTGATTAAAACCTACGTCTCGCAGGGCGGCGGCCTGGTGATGGCAGGCGGTTATATGAGTTTTCAAGGAATCTATGGCTCGGCGCGCTACCATCGCACACCAGTGGAAGAAGTATTGCCGGTCTCGCTTTTGCCTGTAGACGACCGAATTGAAAAACCTGAGGGTGTTATACCAAAGGTGATCAACCAAGCTCATCCAGTGACCCAGGGTATGGGTTCTGAATGGCCGTACCTTCTTGGGCTCAATGAAATAATCCCGAAAGACAATGCTGACGTGCTGGCGCTGGCAGGCGGGTATCCATTGTTAGTGACGGGCTCTTTTGGCAAAGGACGGTCGGTTGCTTGGGCATCCGATGTTGGTCCCCACTGGTGTCCGAGAGAGTTCATCGATTGGCCGGGTTACAGGCAGCTCTGGCAGCAGATCGTCGCCTGGGCAAGCGGCAAAGTTTAGGTTCAACCGGTTCGGCTGGTACGGCATCAGTCCGGCCTGGCCCAGGGCTGATGCCCTGGGCTCGGTCCGAGACTAGTGTCCTTTCCCATCGATAACTTGGCGTTTGCCGCGGCGATGCAGTGGACATTCAGATTTCAAGTTCCGGCCGATCCGCTGGCGCCCTGCATATGCCGAATATCCGCGGCTTGATCACGCCAGAATGCATCCTCGGCGATATTGGTCGCCAGATCCCCGATTCGTTCTAATGCTCGGGCGACAAAAATAAGATCCAGGTAACTGGGTACGAATTCCGCGTTAGCGGTAGCCCGAGCTACCAGCTTTTCGCCCAGGTCGGTCGTCAGCACATCCAATTGTTTGTCCCGCAGTTTGAGCGTCCGAGCCAGCTCGCAATCACTCTCCGCAAAAACTCGGACGCCATCGCGGAAAATCGCGAGAGTCATCTGATAAGCCGGCTCCAGCAAAGCGACTTCGCTCACCGGAAGTCGGAGGTTAAGCCGCTTCGCCCTGCGCGCGATAGTCACGGCCAGATCGCCCACACGTTCCAAACTTCTACTGACCTTCATCGCGGAAATAACCTGCCTCATATCTGAGGCCAACGGATGAAACCGGATCAGCAAACTGACTCCCTCCTGGTCGACCTGCTTCTCTAGGGTGTCGACCTCCTCGTCTTCTGCCATCACCTGGTCACAAAGGGGGCAATTGCGGCTCAGAAGAGCACCGAAGGCCGTCTGAAACATCCGATCCGCAATACTGGACATCATCAAAACGTCGTTCCTCAAACTGCCAAGAGCGGCGTCAAAGCTGCTGCTAATATGCTTTGCTTGGTCCGGCATCCCTTGCATGATCTTACACCAATTCTCCGTCCTGGGCAGTACGGATTTGTACTGCGGGAACAAATCTGCGCAGCCCCATCGGATCTGGTTGAGGCTGGGATCCCGCCTGACTAACTTTGTTTTCGATTAAATAATGATTGAGCCAGTTCTCGAAAAAAGTTGCACCGACGAGCGGATTCGTGCTCGCGTACATCGGCGTATTAACGAGGGCAGGAGGCACCGTATTGAACCTAGTTTTTTCGCGTATTCCATCGCCAACACCTTACTCGCAACCGGCATCGTCGACCTACCAACGTTGGGCGTCCACGACACCGCTCGGCTTGACGCTCAACTGAACACCATTCACCATTCACTGATCACCAATCATAGCTTACCCCTCACCCCTCCAGAGGAACGCCGAACAATCAACGTGGTTGCAAACTTAATCATCTCAGCCGGCTCATGAGGTTTGGCCAGGCGCTCAAGAACGGCCTGCATTGCGCGTTTCCCCATGTCATAATGCGGTTGCTCGACGGTTGTCAGTGGTGGGTCATACCACTCGGCAATCGCGATGTTGTCATAACCTACGACGGCAACATCCTCCGGCACTCGATGGCCCAGTTCCTTGAGCTTCGTAATGGCACCGATAGCTGCCATATCGTTCGGGGCCACAATGGCTGTCGGGGTTCGAGCAAGTTGCATTAGCTGAGCGGTTGCTGCCTGTCCGTCAGTAACGTGCCAACCTCCGGGTACAATTAACTCCGGTAGCACTTTTCTTCCTCGTTCGAAGTGCGCCCTTAGAAAGCCAGCTAGCCGAGGACTCTGTTGGCCGGGTTCTATCGGTGGGCAAATCATGGCGATGCGCTGATGTCCGAGATCGAGCAGATGGGAGGTCCCCGTCAGAAACCCCTCTTCATCGTCAACCGAAATGCAGACTACCTGTTCACCCGGCCGGTAAGTGCCGGGAACGAATATAACCGGAACACCTTGCGCCGCTAGGCGCCTAAGTGCTTCGGTCCAAGCAGGATGCACTTTGATGGTAGCCGCAATGAGACCGGCGATACGATGCCGGCGTAGCAGATGTAAATATTTGACCTCCTTTTCCTGATTTTCGTCTGTGTTGCATAAGAAAACGGAGTAACCGTCCCGTTGCGCTTGATCCTCAATTCCTCGAACTAACTCCGGATAAAATGGATTCGTTATACTTGGTATAACTACCCCGATCGTAAAACTCCGTTGTGCCCGCAAACTGCCGGCCAACAAGTTCGGCTGATAATCGAGACGCGCGATCACCTGTCTCACCCGATCTCGCGTTTCCTCTGAGATCCCGGATTTATTATTAATAACCGCCGAGACCGTCTGTTTGGAGACACCAGCAGCCCGGGCCACGTCGTCCATAGTTAGCTTAAGACGGCGGGACATAGTGATGGGATTTAGAATAACGAATATTGAATAAGAATGTAGATTTTAGAATAGGTCCTAGTCCTTACTCTTCACATCCGGCCTGTTATTGGTTTCTAGATCCTGGACGTTCGTCGGAACCGGTATCTCATGCCCGCAGTTCGACGTTCTCTATTCGAGA
>JAFAVN010000546.1 GCA_019242435.1 Verrucomicrobiota bacterium
GAAGCCTTGGGCAACTAAAGCCGAGCCGATGATGGTGCCGTCCTTCGTTTCAATCAAACTGCCGTTCGCCTGAAACGGAAAAAGGATTTGCCCAACGCCCCAAACTACGAGCGGATAAATGCCACTACAAATGACCGCTAGTACAACCGTGGCGATGATAGAGATCTTAATTTCAGAAACCAAAGTTTTCATAGTACGGAAAGGTTCCAAGTTAAGCCAGGTGCAAGGCAGTGATAATCAGATCGATCAGCTTGATGCCAATGAAGGGAAGTATGATACCTCCTAAACCATAAATTAGCAGGTTACGCTGCAAGATTTTGGCAGCTCCCAGAGGACGGAACTTCACCCCTTTCAATGCCAATGGAATCAAGGCAATGATTATGACCGCGTTGAAGATAACAGCGCTCAAGATGGCACTCGAATTCGTTTTTAATCCCATGATGTTCAACGGCGCAATCTGTGGAAACTTGTCCATCAACATCGCTGGAATAATGGCAAAGTATTTGGCTACATCATTGGCTATGCTGAACGTCGTCAACGCACCACGTGTAATCAGCAACTGTTTACCGATCTCAACAATTTCAATTAGCTTCGTCGGGTTTGAATCAAGATCGACCATATTACCTGCTTCCTTGGCCGCCTGAGTACCGGTATTCATGGCGACCCCGACATCGGCTTGAGCCAGGGCGGGCGCGTCATTGGTCCCGTCTCCAGTCATTGCCACCAGGTGACCTTCTGATTGCTCCTGACGGATTCGAGCCAGCTTGTCTTCCGGCTTTGCCTCGAACAGAAAATCGTCTACCCCGGCTTCTTTAGCGATCGCCGCCGCGGTAAGACGGTTATCACCGGTAATCATGATCGTCTTGATGCCCATCGCGCGGAACCGCTCGAACCGATCGGCCAAACCACCCTTGACCACATCTTTCAATCGAATAGCCCCGAGCACTTCCTCATTTTTTGCAACTACCAAGGGAGTCGCGCCCTCGCTCGAGACAGTTATCACATCCTTCTCGACTGCTTCCGGCAACTTCCCACCTACAAACTTTCGAATCGCATCGGCTGCCCCTTTGCGATAAGAAGCGCCATCCAGGTCGACACCGCTCATCCGGGTTTGAGCCGTGAAGGAGATAAATTCGGCGTGGCCCAACTCAAGTATCTCGCGGCCGCGGATACCAGCGGTTTTGGCCAAAACCACGATACTCCTGCCTTCCGGTGTCTCATCTGCCAGGGAGGCAAGTTGAGCGGCATCAGCCAAAGTTTGATGATCGACGTTAGGAGCCGGCAGGAACTCTGTGGCCTGACGATTTCCTAAGGTAATTGTACCGGTCTTGTCCAGAAGGAGAACATCTACGTCTCCGGATGCTTCTACGGACCGGCCGCTCATTGCGAGGACGTTCTTCTGCACCAACCGGTCGATCCCGGCGATACCAATTGCGCTCAACAAACCTCCAATTGTGGTCGGGATAAGACAAACCAATAACGCAACTAACACCGGGATAGAAAAATCGACCCCTGAATAGACCCCGTAGGCTTTCATCGACATCATAGCGATCACGAAAATCAAAGTCAGAGCTGATAATAGAATCGTGAGCGCAATTTCGTTCGGCGTCTTCTGGCGTTGTGCGCCTTCCACTAGACCGATCATGCGATCTAAAAAGGTCTCACCCGGGTTTGAGGTAATCCTGATTTTTAAAACATCGGAGAGAACTTTGGTACCACCGGTAACTGCACTCCGGTCGCCACCGGCTTCTCGGATGACTGGCGCCGACTCACCAGTAATGGCGGATTCATCCACAGTAGCGGCCCCATCGACCACATCACCGTCACCGGGAATGATCTCGCCGGCCGTTACCAGGACCAAGTCCCCCTTTCTGAGGCGTTCCGCTGGAACCTCTTCAGTCTTATCGCCTCCGTTCACCAACCGGTTAGCAAACGTCTGAGTTCGAGTAGCTCGCAAAGCCCTGGCCTGAGCCTTACCTCGACCTTCCGCCATTGCTTCAGCAAAGTTAGCAAAGAGCACGGTGAACCAAAGCCAGAGCGCAATTTGAATTAGAAAACCGAGATTACCGCGGCCTTCGAACAGGATAAGTGTCGTAATCACCGCGCCAACCTCGGTAACGAACATGACCGGGTTCTTGGCCAGTGTGATCGGGTTTAACTTTTTAAATGATTCAATGATCGCCGGTCCGACAATCGCGGGATCAAAAATGGAATGTTTCTTCGCAGCCATAAGGAAATTTTCTTGATGGGACGAGCCCCTGCTCGTCACCTGCTGGTTTTAGTTCAGAACAGCTTCCCTCCGTACATCAAGTAATGCTCCAGAATCGGCCCTAACGACAAGGCCGGGAAAAAGGTAAGAGCTCCTACCAACAGTATAGTGCCGATCAATAGAACAATGAACAGTGGTCCACTAACCGGGAATGTGCCCGCGCCAGTAGCAACGAGTTTCTTCCGCGCCAATGAACCGGCTAGGGCCATAACCGGTATTATCATCCCGAATCGGCCAATCAGCATGGCGAACCCCAAGGTGATGTCGTAGTGCGGATCACCGTTAGTCGGCGCTGCGGTGAGTCCGGCAAATGCGCTTCCGTTATTTCCGGTGCAGGACGTGTAAGCGTATAGGATCTCACTCAGTCCGTGAGGTCCACTGTTATTTATGCCGGCTTTACCCCAATCGGTTACACATGCCCAACCCGAGAAACCAAGAATGGAGAACGCCATCAGCAAGACGCCGAAAGCCGCCATCTTCACATCATAGGACTCGATTTTCTTGCCAAGATACTCGGGAGTGCGTCCCACCATGAGTCCGGCTATAAAGACCGCCAGAATTACAAAAAGGATCATCCCGTATAACCCGGCTCCTACGCCGCCAAAGATAATTTCTCCGAGCTGAATGTTCAACATCGGGATCAGACCGCCTATGGGCGTGTAGGAATCGTGCATTGAGTTAACCGCACCGCAAGACGCATCCGTGGTGATCGTGGCGAACAGAGCCGAATTGAAGATGCCGAATCGGACTTCCTTTCCTTCCATATTACCGCCGGCGGGATTCACCCCCAAACTGGTAATGTTCGGGTTACCCGCGACCTCTGCGTGCCAGCAGATCAACACCCCAGTCACAAAGACCAACGCCATGGCGCTCCATACAGCCCACCCATGTTTTTGGTTCTTAACCATTCGCCCCAGGTAGTAAGTTAGCGCGCTCGGAATCGCGAAGATCGAAAGCATCTGAATGAAATTCGATAACGGCGTCGGGTTTTCGAATGGATGCGCCGCGTTGGCATTGACAAAGCCGCCCCCGTTAGTTCCCAACATCTTAATGGCCATCTGCGACGCCATCGGACCTTCGGTGATTGTCTGCGAATCGACGGTTTGCTCCTGCGTCACCGGGTTACCCTTTGCATCATTTACCGGGTTGCCATTTGCGTCTTTCTTGGGCACTTGAACCTTCTGAGCCTCAACTACCTTGGCAGTCTGGTATGATCTGAAGTTCTGGGGAATACCTTGCCAGACCAGGAACAGCGCATACAGAATGCAGATCGGCAGCAACAGGTAGTAATGCACACGGACCAGGTCCACCCAGAAATTGCCCACCGTCTTAGTCGTGTGGCGAGCAATCCCTCGAACGACTGCGGCCGCTACCGCGATACCGGCCGCAGCCGACATGAAATTGTGCAAGGCCAGGCCGACCATCTGGGAAAAATAGGTCATGGTTGATTCCCCGGAATAGCTCTGCCAGTTCGTATTAGTAGAAAAACTGACCGCCGTGTTAAATGCCAGGTGATCCGCTACCGCCTGAAATGTCTTCGGGTCTTGATTCAACGGCAGAAAGCCCTGCAGCCGGAGAATAAGATAAGTAAACAGCACCGTAACTATAGTAAACACCAGGATCGAAATCGTGTATTGCAGCCACGACTGTTCCTTTTCCGGATCAATACCCAGAATCCGGTATGTCAGTTTCTCGACCGGCTTAATTGCCGGATCCAGGAATGTTTTACTTTTGACATCCAATACACGTACTAGATGTATACCAAGAGGTTTAGTGATAAGTAACAGGACGATCAGAAAGATCGCTAACCCCAGCCAGCCTTGCATGTTCATTTTCTTTTTTGGTTGACGACGCTCTAGTCCCGAAAGCCTTCGGGGGTCAGAATTTTTCCGGTCTAATCATGCTGAATATCAGGTAGATAATCAGTCCTATCGAAACGATGCCGACGACGATGTTTTCCATAGCAAGGATGTGCATTTACTCAGACGTTCTTACAACCCCAGGCGAACAGACCTAGCACGACGAACGAAAGAATGGTTAGACCAATGTATAACAGATCAGACATAGTCAGATTGTAGTTAGATTAAATTTGGGAGCTACCGGCGTCCCTGGACGCACAAATGCAGTGGGTTCTGATGCATCGCGTCACCAGGAGGAGGCATACTGCCCTCGGTCATTTGGCTGATTTTCAAGGCGCGAATGGCTAGGTGAACCAGTCTCCTAAAGTGACCCTGCAGGCCGCTGAAGCTCGATTGCATGCAGCGACTGAAAAATCCGGCGAAGTCCCAACTTTGCCGAAGCATTTTGATCATCCAATTTGATAGCTGCTTCATATAGTTTACGGGCTCGCTCGACATCACCAGATTTCTCCGCTAACTCAGCAGCAACGCTAAATGACTCGGCCGGATCGGCGTTGAGCTCGACCGCGCGCAGCACATGCGCCTTGGCCGCGTTGAGGTCCCCGGATTGGATCAGCCGGCGAGCCTCCGCAACCGAGTGATCAAATTGATTAAGCATATCATCGCTAGGTGCTGCGGGTTCGGAGTTCCGGAGCATGACCTCATTCGCGACGCGCCGCAGGTCGTCGGGTCGCAGGGGTTTTTGCAAAAAGTCACTGGCTCCTAACTGAATCGCCCGAACGGCGTTAGGCACGTCACTATAGGCGGTGACGATAATCGCCGGGGTCCGGATCTTTTGAGCCCGCATAGCTGCCAATAGGTCCAGCCCGCTCATGCCAGGCATACGCATATCGAGAATCGCCAGATCGAACTTGCCCAGCTTGAGCCTCTTGAGCGCCTCGGTCCCGCTAGCGGTCTCGATAACCTGGTGGCCTTCTACTTCCAAAGTAATCCGATAATTCAGCCGGACGTTGGGTTCGTCATCAACAATTAAAATTCGTTTCATGCCGCTTTTCTTTCTGCGATGGGCAGATCAAAATAGAACTCGCTTCCTTCACCTGGGTGGCTTTCCAGACCAATAGCCCCGCCGTGGCTCAAGACGATCTCGCGAGCAATAGCTAACCCTAATCCCACGCCTCCGCGCTCCGTTCCAGGTATCCGGAAGAAACGATCAAAAATCTTCGATTGATACTCCAAAGGGATCCCCTTCCCCTGATCAATGACGGAAAACCTGATCCGGTCCCCTCTTCGCTGGGCACGGACGAGAATCTCGTTTCCCGGCTCAGAATGTTTGGCGGCATTCGAGATCAGATTGGAGAAAACGTGGCGGATTTGCTGTAGATCCACCGCGACCGGTTCCAGATCCGATTCGGTCTCGAATTTTAAACGGCAACCATTTGCTTCGATGGTAGGCTCCAAATCTTCCACCACTGTGGTAATGAGAGTCTTGGGATAGATCTTTTGCAGTACGCGCTGAGATGTTTGCGATTCGAGGCGTGCCAGGTCCAGCAGGTCGTTAATGATCTTGAGCAGTCGCTCTGAATCTTCGCGAGCTGCCAGCAACAGTTCGGTTTGCTTCGTGTTAAGCGCACCAATCCGCTCTTCCAACAGGAGATGCAACCCCATCCGGATGCTGGTCAACGGCGTTTTGAGCTCGTGACTGACGGTAGAGACCAGGTTCGTCTTTACTTCGTCGAGAAGGCGAAACCGGGTAACATCCTGCAGTATCATGGCCGCGCCGAATAGATTCCCGTTTTCATCCCGCATGCCGATGATCCTGGGCAGCAAATGCAAATCAAACCCATGAAGGCGCAGCGTAATTGCCTTTTCGAAGCTGCTCGGCAAGAAATCAGGTGCGCCCCGCAAGATATTATCAACTTCCGGCAACAGAACTTCTGGAAGTTGGCCATTCAGCTTGGCCAACAGGCGTTCAGCTGCCGGGTTAGTAAAGCTGAACCTTTTGTCGGGCGTATAGGCGAAAATCGGGTCTGGAAAAGCCGAAAGGGTAATCTCGGTCATTTGCCGGGCTTGTAGCACCTGATCCGTGGTGACCTGGCGATAGGCCCTGAGCTTTGCGGCGAGCTTGTTAAATGCAGAGGCTAATTCCCCAAGCTCGTCCCGGGAAGCGACTGGCACCAGTTGATCCAGGTTACCTTCCCCGAGTTCTTTCGCTACCGAGGTCAGCGTCTGAATGGACCTGACAATGGATCGTTGTAACCAGAAAGCAAAGAACAGGCTCGCCCCGATGCCGGCAATCACTGCTATTAAAAGATAGCGGCTTGAGTTGAGGCTAAGGTCCCGCGCTCCCTGGTTCTCAGCCAGCACGTTTCCCTCATTAATGCGAACGACGTCCTGGGCTATTTTCCTGATCCTATCTCCCAGCGGCAAAAGGTGCTCGAAATAAAACTGTCGTTTTGCTGCCGGGTCACTGAATCCCTTGAGTTGCTGGGCGGCTTTTTGAAAATCTGTAAACGACTGCCGTAACCCATCGGCAAGTCCCTGTTCCCCCGGCAAAGTCACGTTGTGCTCTTCAATGTAAAGATTGTCGGTGAAGACCGAGACGTTCTGCTCATACAGCTTTCGCCCGGCTTCTTCCTCTCCGGCCACCATCAAGAAGAGCCCAAAGTTCATCCCGCCGATGCTGTCCTTCATTTGCCGGCCGGCCACCTCGCTGCGGTAGTTTTCTCGCAGAGTGCGATTGACCTTCGACCCAAGTTCTTTGAACAGAATGATCGCGTAGATCCCGATCCCGGCTATCAGGATGAGAATCGGCGCAAGCCCAACAAAGATCCGCCTTTTCATTATTGCCGCGGACTAAGTTCGCCCACGAAAGGAACCCCGAATAGAGCTGTTTGCATGCCAGCCCCTGGAGTCAGTCCGTATTTGCCTGATTTCTCGAGGAGGCCGCCTCTCTTGGATTTACGTTCGCGGCAAGCATCAACTCGTAAAATGCGACGACCAGCTCCGAGGGGCTCGCAAAGTGCAAGCCGCGATCCAGCACCTCCCAGATCTAGCTCCTGGATCTTAGCTCCTGCTTTCACCCCAGTCGCTTCTTTCTTCGGTAGAGCGTGGCTGGATCAATTCCCAGGACCTGCGCTGCTTCGTCGACGG
>JAFAVN010000178.1 GCA_019242435.1 Verrucomicrobiota bacterium
CCTGGAAGGTGGGTACAGCAATAAGCTACCCATGCTGGTAGAGGCCTTTCTAGCCGGCTGGGGAGGGTGAGGCTAAGAGTTCCGGGTTGGGCGCCGTGGGGCGGCAGTGCATCGGCTAGATACGGAGCTTTCAACCTCGAACTTTGAACTAGGAACCCGGAACCCGAGAACCCGAAACTCCTAACCAGGAAGATCGCAAGGAGAAAGCCGGCGCATGCTTTTTTTAATGGGGGCAAAGCTGCGCGCCGGCTTCCGGTTGTTGGGTGGGGGAAATACTTCGGAGGGCGGTGAGCATACGAATCAAGGAATCTTACCCGGCGGTGTCGGAGAACGCTCGGTCAATAGTTGTCGAGTCCTGACCACAGACTGTTGTGGTCTAAGAATCAGGGCAGAAAGGTGCCAGAATTCAGCGACTATCCCCACACGGAATCCCGGAACAACTGAACGCCGCCCCCAGATCTGGAGGGGAGCCGCTTTATAGCTATCTAGCTCGAAAGGTAAAGAGCGGGCGGCTCCCGGGAATTGCCGTTGAGCTTCTGTAAACGGAGCTTCATTCCAAACGGCTTCCGCTGCTAATTCAATAAATGCCCGATCGATTTTGACTCACGGTACTTGGTAGGAGAAATGCCGGCTATTTTCCGGAACATCCGGTTAAAATGAGTTAGTGACTGGAACCCGACGTCATACGCAATTTCACTGATTCTCAAATGAGGATTCAGGAGCAGTGTTTTGGCTTTTTCGATGCGGACGCGGCTGAGATAGTCAGTAAATGTGAGGCCGGTCGCTTTTTTGAACATCTTGCAGAAGTAAAACGTGCTGACATGCATCGCGTGAGCGACCTTATCGAGGTCAATTGGATCGGCTTGATTTGCGAGAATATAGGCTCTGGCGCGCCGGATTAGCGGAGATTCGGCTTCGTCTTCCTGGAGGATGATCTGGTTCGCCACACAGGAGAGATGGCTGGCGAAGAGTTCCAGAAGTTTCACGATCGCAGCGTACTGCTGCGGAGGCAAAGTGCGTGACCGATAGTAGGCGTCTTTTAGTTGAGTCATATCGAGATTGACACCCCAGTCGGCAAGTTGTTGGGCGATCTTGTTGAAGTTAATTCCGTTCGGCTTTCTGAGAGCCACTTGACCTGTTTGCAAGTAACCGATCACTTTGTCGCCGGCTTGGACCGGAACAGCGGTATCACACAGGCCGGCGAAACAGGTTACCGTTTTAGCGCCGGAGCCGGGCATGTCCTGCACTTCCTTTTGCGTCTGCAGGCACGCTGCGCAAGTGCGATTGGACTTGCCAAGGAGCGCACAGAACGGATTTTCGTAGCGTTTACCCTCTAAAGCGAATCGCCAGATCTCGGCGGGTCGCAAAGCGACCGGAAGTTGAGTGGCATCGCTGAAGGCTCGTTCATAGTCTTTATAGACTTCTGATTTGGAAAGCCGCTGGATAAGATCTGCTGCGCGGTTCATGGTTTATCTCCTGAGGGGTAGTTGGTTCGAGAGTGGGGTTCCCGTTAAGGCGGCCGATGATTCACCGCCGAAATCGGGCCGCCTTTGGTGCAGAGAGAGAAAAGCAGCATTGGTCAATGCGGGCGAAGGTGGAACAAACACAGCTTGTTCTCTCATCACCATTTATTGTGGAGCAACCAAGGGAATCTAACAATTGGGCGAAAACCGTGTTCGCGCTAAGGGAGCACCCGAGCGGGCTATAGGAGTTCTAGAGGTATGGCGGAGAGCATTTTACCTAGAGCAGCTAGGGATTTTCCCTAGCAGGAGGAGCGATCTGTAAGATCTCGTCGATGTGCAGGAGAGTTACCTGCCCACCATGTTCGTCCGCGCCGCTCTCGGACGGATCGGACACGGCATGACGTAAAATCACGTTAATGGCTTTGTCGACCTGAGGATCCGCAACGATCAACTCAATCTTGATTCGTGAATGCAAAGAGTCAGCGGATCCGTTCTCGGTGCCGATCGAGCTCTTGTGGGTTTCGCCTTGTTGGACATCCGTCAAAGTTAGCTTACCCCATACTCCGCGACGGGCGAGCTCGGCTCGAACCACATCCAGACGGGATGGCGGAATGACCGCTTCGATCTTTTTCATGTCTTTTTGCATAGATTACCCGGCCGCGGAACGGGATACTTGCCTCCTTTTGGCCATTATGTGCCACCGGTTGTTAGCTGCCTGGGAATGAACGGGTAGCACCGGGTGATCGCTTTACCAGGAATCCGGAATTTCGAATCTCGAATTTCGAATAGGTGGTACCCCCGCGTCGAGTTGAGGGGAGCCGCTTTGGGGTTGAGCAATTCTATCCGGGAAGAGCGAGCGGCCCGACTCCGCAAAGCCAACGTCGCAGCGCGGGCCCCGATTAGGACCATCTGATAAATGGCGCGCGCCGTCGGACTAGCGAAGGCGGCCGCCGGCAATCACCGAGGCATTTTAATCAATCCCTGGGTAATGTTTCTTCGAGGGCGGAAAACGAACAGCTCACGGACGCTCTCTCTACGATTATCGACGAATCTCTCACTGAGCAAGTAATCAATAACCGGTATTGCAGGGACAGGAGCGGAGCAAGCCGCCGGATTGTTCTCGGGAGCCGCCTGTTAGAGAACAATAGAATTAGCTACTTATAAAGCGGCTCCCCTCCAGCGCGCGCTGGGTAGCATGATTCGAAATTCTAAATTCACGAATTAGATTTTCGTAGGTTTTGGCCAAAATCTGGTTAGTTTTAAGTTTGATATTCTCTTTATTTGTAATTCAAGGATTAGCGTGCTTAGTGTCGACTGTCGCCGACTGCCGGCGATGAGCGCTTAATCCGCGTCCAAAGGCGAGGTTATATGCAAGTTGTTTCACCCACTGCTGCGAGTATGTCGGCCCGCATTCATACCAGCCGAGAGGCGTTTATGCTTTTTCCAAGCGGGGCGAGCCGCTTGTTAGTTTTATTGGATCCGAGTCTTCAACCGGAACCGATTTTGGGAATTGCTCTCGAGTTATCTGAGCAATGGAATCCTGAGATTACCATTATGCACGGAGGGCTGCTCGAGCTAGCCGGCGAACTGGAAGCAGAGACAGATCAGGCCAAATTGACCGATCTCCTTTGCCTGTGCTGGCAAATAAGAGGTTCCTACCCGGAAGTGTCGATTAGCCGAAAGCTGCCTCGGTCGGTTGGGGAAGTTTTCCAGGAGGCGGTGGAAAGAAGAACCGATCTTATCCTGGCGTCCGAGAGCGTGATGGGAACGAGCGGGAGGGCCGGGTACGAGCGGGAACGCCCTGGACGGTCAATCAGCCAACCGCCAGGGATGGTCGCGCCTTGTCCAGTGTTGGTGGTCACGTCCTCGGGATGGGAGCTTCCAAAAGAGCAAGTTGCGACCGCAGAATGGTTTCGTTAGGATCGTCGAGCCCTTACGGGCCATGACAAATGACAAAATCACAAATTTGACTGCGCCTTCCGCAATTTCTGGTCAGGCGCGGAGAAGCAGCCTGATTTATCATTTGTCATGGCCTTGAAGGGTCGCTGCTGCTCGTTCCCGCTAGGTGCAGAAACCGGAGGATTGCGGTGCGGAGGCCGAGAAATTC
>JAFAVN010000279.1 GCA_019242435.1 Verrucomicrobiota bacterium
AGTGTCCTGTCCCATAAATAATTTGGCTTTCGCCGCCGGCCAGTTGGGGGTTTTTTCAAGGCGGTTCATTTTGATCGTAACGAAAGCCAAGCTATTTATGGGACAGGAGACTAGCAGATTTTTGAAAAAGGCTCCGGAGGAGTCAGATCTTTATAGATCCCGACCGCAGAAAAAAAAGACCAGCTCCATAGGAGCGATATCGGTTTGGGAAAATTGGTAACCTTCGGGTGCATCACCTTAGATGTCGCTCCTGGCGGAGGCGACTCCGCCAAGGCTTTGTCGCGCCTAAATAGTTAGGAGGGCGCGCCGCAGCAGGCGGCTGATCGCGTCTACGTTGCAATCACTATAAAGATTCAGCTCCTACGGAGCCAGCTTTCGGCGGGGTTAAAACAGGGCCGAAACCACCTCATTTTGTCAATCACCTCAGGTTTGAATCCGCCGTCGACGCTACAGGCTACGCCGTCACCAGACCAGAGCTCACGTCGCGGAATTTACAAGCTTCCTCCAGAGAAATTATACCTGCAACGGCTTCGCGAACGGCTTTTTCGAAGAGGGAAGCTTCGCCCCGTCGTTCCAGGATACGCTGAAGCTGAAGGGCCGGCGCTCGTTCTTGAATGGCAATTTTGACTTCATCATCCACAATAAGAGCCTCAAAAATCGCTTTTCGGCCGCTCACGCCGGTTTTACGACAGAAATCGCAATTACGCCCCCTCCGGACCGAAGTGGCTCCCGCTAACCATTCCGGATTAATACCAAGCCGGACCAAACGTTCCTCTGATGGAACGGATTCATCAATCGCGCAACGGGGGCAGAGCTTTTTTATCAACCGCTGGGAGATTGCTAGCTTTAGGCTATCAGCCACCATGAACGGCTGGGCTCGAAACAAGCACAACCGGTTAGGAACTTCGCAAACGGTATTGGTGTGCAACGTCGAAATGGCACGGTGACCCGAAGAAGATAATCGCATCAATGCTTCCACACTCTCTTCGTCCCGAATCTCGCCCATCATCACAACATCAGGCGCCTGACGAAGAATGCCTCTCGCCCACATGGCGTACGTATAGGGGCCGTCGTCATCGACTTGGGTTTGGCTAACGTTTTCCAGGGATACTTCGATTGGCGACTCTGCCGTGAGGACATTGTTCTTAATCGAGTCGATCGAACGCAGAATACTGTAGATAGTAGTCGTCTTCCCGGAGCCAGTCGGACCGCATAGGATCAACAGTCCGTGATCCGATTCCATGAGATCGTTAACTACGTCGATGTAGTTTGCCGGCACACCTAATTCAGCCAGCGACTTAACGCTACGCGCGTCCCGTTGAAGCCGCAGCACCGCTTGCTCGCCTTGCGCCTGGTAAGATGTATTCACCCGGAAGTCATATCGCTGATCACCTATCTTGATCGGGAATGTGCCGTCTTGGGGTAACCGTACATATTGGATCTCCAGGCCCGAGATCACCTTGATCCGGGAGATTACCTGTTTGGCGACATGCCCAGGGAAATCGCCTTCTTCATCGAACCAGTCACCGTCCACTTTGTATCTAACGCGGAGTCTATGCGGAAATTCCTGAAACATGATATCGCTCGCACCTAACTCGACTCCTTTGTAGAGAATAGAATGAACG
Source organism: Verrucomicrobiota bacterium (assembly GCA_019242435.1). Taxonomy (GTDB): domain Bacteria; phylum Verrucomicrobiota; class Verrucomicrobiia; order Chthoniobacterales; family JAFAMB01; genus JAFAVN01. The sequence continues at coordinate 1,626 of JAFAVN010000279.1, forward strand.
AACTTAATGACGGCCTGTTCATCATTCCGGTGCCGTTGGTTGAACGATTGTAAGCTGTCTGCATGGATTACTTCCAGGCGTTCATTCTTTTCGTTTCCCTGCGCAGTGTCAGTAAGCGTTCGCAAGATACCCGAAGCGCTGATCGCCCTGGTCTCGGACGTTGTGATGAACCGTTCTAACGCGTCAGCATCGGCCAGCATCTGCTGGATGGTGAACCGGTGCCGAAGCGTTCCCTCAATCTCCGCTTTAACATTGGGAGCTAACAATTTGGCGACGGCTAAAGTTAACCGTCGCCTTCCGCAATAAACCGGACACGCCAGATAGCGTCTCTGCAAAGTAGGGCTGAACCAATGGTTAACCTTCTCGGAGGGCGAAACTTCGTCCAGGTTGATCCAAGAAGTGCCACCGTTGCTAATCCTGCGGGTCAACTCAATATTACAAGGACCGAGCTCAAAGTTTTCGGTAAGCCGATTGAGCACCAATCGTAAGTGCTCCGGTTCGCACCAAACGGACGTCAATTGCGGCACACCCCAAAAACGATTCAAGGTCTGAAACTCGCGCTCTTGTAGCAGCAGATCCAGGTTTGGGACATACGAGGCGATGGTTACCGTGTCGTTTGTACGCGCGACCGGCAGAAGTGGGACCGCCAATGGTGGAATCTTGACCGCATTAGGTGAAAAGCGGAGTAAGGTGGGATCAAACGGAGTTAATCCGTAGTCGCGGATCAGGTTCGTAAAAATCGCACTTAAATCAAGATCGAGCGTATTGCTATAGCGCTCGATCAACGAGTCCTGCTGCCAGATTGTCATCGGATTTTCGGCCTCAGCGGCAAAAATTCGGGCTAGAAGAGGACGAAGGTCCTTTTCGGTAATACCCAATGCTCCGGCCACCTGAAGATGGAGGAAACAATTCAGGTCAAAGCTGGCCTGCCAGGCCGAGGAAAGCTCGGGTTTTGAGAAACCTACTGTCATCATAAAAACTAAATATCGCCAAAGACATCGCTTCCCCAATTCAGCGGCGCCGTCCCCACGGTCGCCGGAGTGATGATCGAGGCGGCCGGAGTATCTGCGGTACCATCGCCGCTGTTAAAGTCGCCCGCTAGGATGATAGGATGCGGACTAACGATGGAGATGGGCCGGCTGAGAGTCTGAGCCCCTCTGATGAGTACAATGGCGTTGGACACAGGAAGACCGGTCGGTGCCTCAACTACGAGAAAAACAGATCCGAACCGGGTAAAGGCAAGACGCGCATAATCGAATGCTAAAATAATTTGAGAAGGATTCTGCCTGTTCGGTGCGGCAGCGAAAGGAGCGGTCTGGCTGCCTGAAGATACCTGGGTTTGAAAAGCCGCCGAAGCGGTTCCGCCGGCCGGGTAAGTCAAACCTGACACATCGCCGGATTTCCCGACAGCATTAACCAAACAACCTTTCGTTCCGTTCGGCATCGTGATGACGACGTCAGGACGCGCCACCACCAGGAGATCGCATTGCGTTTTAAGTAAGTTTAGGTTAAGTCCGCTGCCGGCGCCTTGAGGTGAACCAGTTGTCCCGTAAACGCTATTCAGGGGAGCAGAATCAACCGGAAGAACATTCCCGGTAATCACTCTGGAGTTCAATTCGGTCCGTGCTTCGGCTAAAAAATCGGAGTTTTGAGCCGCGGAAAACGTAACCGGCGCATTGTCCTGGGACGGATCCATCACTCGGAGGGAAGCATCACCTGTTAAATTCACTTCCTGACTTGCAAGTACGGGAAACTGGGAAGAGACATTGCTAGATAGAGACAAACTCGACAGGGAGAATACCCTACCGATATCCCCGTTGGAAACCGTGCCCCCGACGCTGAATGAGTCGCCGGCTGAAAAAACAGTGAACTCCGACACCGGAATTTCCCTGACCGCGATCTGGGGACGGCCCGTTAGGTTGAGATCAGGCAGCCGGGAAATTGGTTGATTCGGTTGGGCAACAAGGTTGATATCAACCATGGTTACCCGGGCGCGTGCTCCCCCGAAAAGGTCTTGAGGCTGCAAGCTGGAAAGCTGAGAAGAATCGGCGGTGTTGGTAAATGGCTGAACGCTCAGTGGACCAGGCAAATCTATATGCGAGGTCAATTTTAACGAGAAACCGGACAACTTGTCGCTCCGGTCTAAACTGGAGAGATCCAAAGAACCGTCCATCAGTAACTCACTACGAATACTAGACTTCAGGGCCAACAGCGCTTGCTCGATCGAGATCCGTTGTGTGTCTTGGTCAACATTTCTTCCCGCCCTTGCCCGCTGGTTGTCCACGAAAATCAGGTAGGAAGTGGCGATGAGTGCTGCGATGAAGACGACCGCCAGCACGATCACCAAAATAGTTCCTGATTCACTTGCCACACGGTTGGACATACCTATCGTTTACCGCATCTGCAGCGGCATCCCGTAAACGTTGAACGGAACTGAGTCGATAGCAGTAGTCAGGCTCCATTGAGCCTGAAGAATCCCCTGATTCATGTTAAATAGCGACTGCCCAATTTTCGAGACATCGGAAAAGCTTCGAGTCTGAACGGATCCGTTTACCGTTTGATCATACTCAATCTGATCGCCTTGAAGATAAAACTCATAGATCACTCCCTGTCCTATACAAACAAGACAATCACCGGCGGGCACTCCAGGAGTGAGCGGCTCGCTTTCCGACTTCGCAGGCGCCGAGGCGTAAATCTGGAAATTAACCGCGCTTTTCAGCGAATCGGACATAATCTCTGCTAGAGCTTCATGTTGTCCTTCCAAAGCTGCCGCCCGCAGAACCGCAGCCTGGCGTTCGATAGCAGTAAGCAAGAATCCTGTGCCGGCGCCCGCCAACAGAAATACGCCGAAGAGAGCGGCCAGCATCTCAACTAGCGTGAAGCCGGATTGCAGAAAGCATTTTCTCGGGGTATTCACGGCATTTAACAAATAACAGATGACGTAATGAATATGTCAGGGATTCAGTACTACCGTTTTGGTCACTTGTCTGGATTGTTGGGCGCCATAACCAGGAACGGTGTAAATCATGACTAACTGGTTATTGCCCGTTCCGCTCCCATTGTTCATCGAAATGGTAAACGGGATTAAGTTTCCGAACTGTGACGGGCCTGATTGATTGTTTATCAACCGCGGATGGTACAGATAACCGGTAATGGAATTCTGAACAAACTGCTGATTTGAATCGCTAGTCACATAGAACGGTTTGTAACTTGCCGGCGCAAATGTCTGAAGTTCATAGTACTGCCGCAGAATTCGCTCCGCTCTGCGGTCAACCCGAGCCAGCAGTTCCTGATAATCCGCTAGCCTCCAGGCGGAAGTGATCGCTATGGCCGCGATCGATAGCACAAACAAACCGACCAGAACTTCGATTAATGAAAAGGCCGAGGAGCACGACGCCCGACGTCGGCCAGATTTCGGCGAGTCCAGTCGGGAAGGACCTCCGGTTTCCCATTTCCAGGCACCTGGTGCTTGGCTACCATCATCCAGTCCCGCCTGGACAGGAAAATTTACTAGAATGCTTTCACGGGTCATCATCCGGTTCCAGCTTTGAATTTTGCTTTTCCGACCTGCCCAACGGAATCGGCGGGGGTTCTCCGGGTAAGTCAGAAGAATCTTCCAAAGTTCTCTGTTCGCTGTCGCCCAAGCGATTGTGAATCCGGCTGTCGGCCTGAATGATTGTCGGCGAAACGATCACAATCAGATTTGTCCGCTGTTTTGTAGTCGCCTTGTTTTTGAAGAGATAACCAACCACCGGAATCTTGGATAGACCGGGGACCGCGTTGGCAGTAAAAGACCCGCTGTCCTGTAGGATGCCACCGATCACGGCTGCCTGTCCGCTGCGGACGGTTACATCTGCAGTAGTACTTCTGGTCGAGATAACCGGGATCTGCGTTGTCGTTCCAGGCTGGGCCACGCTCGTCCCGGCAATAGTAGACAAAGTCGGATTCAGATTCAGGTCTACGATCCCGGCGTCGAGAATACGAGCCACAATATCAATCGTCAGCCCGGTGGTAAATGTATACGGCACGGTACTGGGGCCATAAACCTGGGTCCCTGGTGTCTGCAAAAAGATGGTCTGTTTCGTGTCGGACCGGATGGTAACCGGCACGCCGCTCTTGGCCACGGTCATCGGCGAGTTGTTGGTCCTAACCCAGCCCTTGGCCTTGAGAGCTTGCAACACAACCTGCACATCCGAGAGATTCAAAACCAGACCATTGGAGAAAAAACCGCCGCCATGCGCGTTGATCGCACCGGTAACGGTTTGCAAGTTCGATGCGGGCGGAATGCCTGCCTGTCCGGTAAGCGAGAATTTCGCGCCTTGCCCGGGTTGAACACCAAGAGTCTGACTCCAATCAAGTCCACCCCCGATCGACTTGGTATCTGTTACTTCAACGACATAGGTTCTAATCAGGATCTGTTGTTCCAGCCGGTCTAGCCTTTCGAGCTCAAGCCTGATCATATCGTGCGCTTCTGGAGTTGCGCGAACTACTAATGAGTTGCTGCTTCGCTCGACAAAAACCGCAGTCTGGCCGTTCTTCTCATAACCACCAACTGACAACGGGGCATCAAAAGGCAGTCCAGCCTCATAACGGGGGCGGCTCTGATCCGACCCGGTCCCGCCCATCGCCAACGCGTCGGGTGCTATCGTTGTATTTTCGGTCTTCGGATAGACAGGAAAGTTACTTTGCGCGGCCGTGATCTTTACTCCCAGGTAGTTAGCAATCGGTTGAAGCAACAGCTCTGCCGGCTGGTTCTTTACCCGATACCGCCTGGTAATATAGAAGCTTGGACTCTCAATATCGGACCTCCTCAACGTGTATCGCTCTCCGTCGGTGACAATTCGAAAACCGCGAGACTCAGCGATTTCATAGAACGCCTGTAACGGAGTCAGGTTATTCAGGGAAACCGAAATTCGCTCATCCGGTGGGATATTCGGTTCCACATAGTTGATGCCAGCCTGCTCGGCTAATATTCGAAGAACCTTGGCGATAGGTTGGTTGCTGAATCGATGGCTTCTGGGCCGATCCGGCGGTAATTGGCTGGAACTCGTCGATTCAGCATTCTCGCGCTCCCGGAGCAGCCGCTCGATCTGATCCACCACACTCTCCGGCGGCTGTGAGGGTTCAGGTGTTGCATCGGCGGCTGGGACCGGTCCCGGGCTCGAGGTCTGAGCCGGCGAAGGCTCCGATGACTGCGCCCAGCCCGTGACCATCGCGCAGGTTAGTGCCACCACCACCCCGACTACTATCACAAAATTGCTCAGTCTTTGTTGTTTCTGGGCCTGACGGCCGAGAGCTTTAGTTATTCCGCTGATCATGATCAAATCTTTTTTTTCGTTCCAGGGTGATTCGCTCTTCAGCGGTATCGCCAACGTAAGGTAGTTTGCATAGAGGCGCTTTGAATCCCGGCAAAAGGATGGCGACTCCGGTCGAATCGATCGATCCGACCGCCAACAAGATCGTATTTTTTTCTGTTGTATCTCGCTCCAGCGGCAAACCATAAGTCCGAGCTAACTCCGCGAGCTGCCCCAAATCGTTTTCCGAAATGGTGACCGGAATCTTTGCACCTTCAGCAAATGCAACCCCATT
>JAFAVN010000215.1 GCA_019242435.1 Verrucomicrobiota bacterium
GCGTAGTTTCTATTTCCGACCTTGCTTCCGGAGAACTGGTCGGCTGCGCTACCGGCGTAGGTGCCGGTGCCTGCGTCGGAGCCACCGTCGGGCTCGGCTGAAGCGCTGGCCTAGCGGTTGGCGTAAAAGACGGACTACCCGCCGCCAACGGAGTAGCGGTGGTCTGCTCTTGCCGTATTACTGGTGTAGGCGAGGCACTGCTCCTTTGAAAACCGCGACTCAACAGCTGTACATAGGCAAATATCCCGCCGGCCAGGAAAAAGATTACCGCGGCCAAGGCGAAAAGAGCCGGAGGCGACAAAGTGATCTTCGGTTCGCTACCCTTGCGATTGGGGTCCTGCATAGTCCTGTTCTAAGGTTGGACAGCCCAAACCTCTACTACCCGATTCTTTTCACGATTTGTCTTATCGAAAAGCTCTTGACCACCCATCCCTACAGAGTGCATCAGGTTCGCCAATTTCAACCGAGCGGACACGAGCCTCTGCACGGTCTCTGCTCGAGCACGTGAAATCTCCAAGTTGGTTGCTTCATTACCTTGAGTGTCTGCGTATCCGACAAAAATGACTACCACGGTGGGATCGCTCAACAATTTCTGAGTATCGGGCGCTTGTATTTTGGCAATCAGATCATCGACCTGACTTTGGGCAGGAGCGCTTCGCCCGGTCTGGAACTGAACCAGGGCCACCTTCTTGAACCCACGTGCCCTTTCGACCTGCGCGTAAAGCTCGTCCTTATCTTTGTTGGAGAGATTGCGCATCAGATCGATTCTGGTCAGTACCGCTTTGCGTGTCGCATCTTCTTCCATGGCCGCGGGGACGGCCGATGACGTAGCGTTGGGGGTGGCCTTAGTTAACGCGGCCGGACCTTGGGGCGATTCAGCGCCAACGGTGGGTGCACCCTGAACCGATGCGGCAGGGGAATTCGATGACACTACCGAGGAACTCGGGCTGGCTTTAGTGCGCGTTTCGGTTTCGGCGGGCTCTACATGTGCGGTGTGCCGCCCCTCGACCATCGCATGATAGATGATGTAACCAGTCATCCCGAACGCAGCGATCATGAAAAAAGCCGTCAGACCTACGATGATCCAGACACCTCGCTGTATCCTTTTCCGGCGCGGAACCAAGTTCTGGAAACCATCCCCGGTAGACTTGCCGGGATCGGTTGGTTTTTTGGGCATTACTCTATTTTCATCTCTGTTGATTTGGGCCCAATTTGCACGCTTTTCCACAGCGTGCCATTTTTCACCTCCCTATGACTGAAAAAAAGGCCGCTCTTGATCGAATGGAAAAGATTGTGAGTCTCTGCAAGAGACGCGGGTTTGTTTTCCAATCGAGCGAAATTTATGGCGGCTTGAACGGCTGTTGGGACTACGGACCACTTGGAGTCGAGCTAAGACGCAACATAAAAGACTTCTGGTGGCGCCGAATGGTCCGGGAACGGGATGACGTAGTTGGAATGGATGGCGCTATTCTCATGAACCGTCAAGTCTGGGTAGCCAGCGGGCACGAGAGCACCTTCAGCGACCCCATGGTGGATTGCCGGAATTGCAAATCCCGATTACGCGCGGATCAATTGCCCGAAAAAAATGGCCAGAAGCAATGCCCGGTTTGCGGCAGCGTCGATCTAACGGAGCCAAGGGCGTTCAATTTGATGTTCAAGACATTCGTCGGCGCGACCGAGGACGATTCCGCGGTTACTTATCTGCGCCCGGAAACTGCTCAGGCGATATTTGTTCAGTTTCGAAACATTCTGGATGTCTCGCGAAAAAAGCTGCCGTTTGGTATCGCCCAGATTGGTAAAGCGTTTCGTAATGAGATTAATCCGCGCAATTTCATATTCAGGTCGCGCGAGTTTGAACAGATGGAGCTCGAATACTTCTGTTTCCCCAGCCAGGGTGCTGAGCTTCTTGAGTACTGGCTGAAAGAGCGGCTCCGATTTTATGCCGATATCGGTCTGTCATCCGACCAGTTGCACGTTCACAAGATTCCACCCGAGGAACGAGCTCATTATTCGCAGGGCACCTACGATATCGAGTTTGAGTTTCCATTTGGCGTCCAGGAGCTCGAGGGCGTCGCTTACCGTACCGACTACGATCTGGCCCAGCATCAGAATGCCAGCGGTAAACCTTTGGACTATTTCGATGAGGAAACAAAGACTCACATCGTACCTCACGTCGTGGAACCGAGCGCGGGAGTCGATCGGACAATGTTGGCAGTGCTTTGTGCAGCTTACGACGAGGAAACGGTTACGGATGAAAAAGGCAAGTCGGAAGTCAGGACCGTACTCAGGCTCCATCCGCGGGTTGCTCCGGTTAAATGCGGGGTGTTTCCTCTGCTTAAGAACAATCAACAACTGGTGAAACAAGCGCGCGAAATCGTGCAGATGTTGCAAGGCGAAATGGCGGTCTTTTATGATGAGTCCGGCGCGATCGGCCGGCGATACCGGCGGCAGGATGAAGTGGGTACCCCGTTTGGGATCACCGTCGATTTCGACACGATCGGTGAAAATGGTCCGGAAAACCGGGATACGGTTACGATTCGGTTCCGCGATTCGATGGAACAACAGCGGATCTCGATCGGTGAGATCACGGCATTCTTAAAGGAAAAGATTAGCTGAACCGAAGCAGGAAGGCATAACACCGCGAATGGACGCGAATTGAAACGAAAAAGCCGCGCACCCGAAGGACGATCACTGATTAGAGATAGACTGATCACTACCTCCTGGCTTCCCTTCGCTCCCATGGTATCTTCCGGCCAGCAGCAGTATGGCTTATTATTCCGACGACAGCGTAGCCGATAGTGCCGTGTCGCTAATGCGCTGGCTATTACCGGCAGCAGTACTCTCTATTGCACTACATGGAGCGCTCTTCTTTGGTTTCAGCAAAAAGATCCTCCGGAGTTTCGAGACGGCGGACACTCCGCGGCTGGTCCCGCGGGTTTTCAAAGTAAACCGACTCCAAATCGACCAAAAAGCGTTAGAGCCGGAGACCAAGCAGAATAATGAGACGGGTAAAGACTCGGCCCAAGCCGGGAGCGCCAAGGGATTAGCGCAGTTCGACGGCTCTTTCGAGCAAGATATGAAGGAGTTACGGGCTACACCACAGGTCAGCACGCCGCAAGCTCCGGATCTAAAAGAGAAACCAACCGTCGACACTCAGGCAGCCAGGAATGCAGCCGCCAAAGCAAAAGCCGAGAGCGCCTTGGCACTCGACAAAGAGCTGAGCGACGTTCGGCAGAAGCTGGAAAATGAAAAACCGGCAGTAACGAGTCAGAGGCCGAAGTTGGCGCTAGGTAACAAAAATAACCCCGGAAAAGCCGCCAATGAGGAGTCAGGCGACGGAAATGTGGCAGGTGATTCCGCTATCCCAACCGGGTTCAGTAATTTGGATGAGCTGCTTTCCGGATCCGGCCGTGTGGGCAACGGCACGGCGCCGATTCTCATGCCGACAGATCTGCTCTTCGATTATGATTCGGCAAATTTGCGGCCGGGAGCGACAGCCAGTCTCCAGAAACTGGGTCGGCTGATCCAGCGAAACCCACAATCCTCATTCAGGGTGGAAGGACACACTGATTCGTTCGGAAGCGACGAATACAACATGGTGCTGAGCCAGCGACGAGCTGAGACCGTGAAAGAATGGCTCGTACAGAATATGGCGATTGACCCGAACAGGATCCAAACCCAGGGGTACGGCAAAACCCGCTTGTTGGTCTCCGGTGACCGTTCGGTCGAAGAGCAACAGCTAAATCGCCGAGTCGAGATCGTGATCCATTCGAAATGAGCTGGGCGGAAGCTCGCCGACGACAAATGACTGATGACAACTGGTTGCGCTGGTGAACCGCTCAGGCGTAATGCCTCCGGCTGGGCCTGTCATCTGTCATCAGTCATTGTCATAAGCGAGCCTCCGCCCAGCTCATTTCGAACTCCTTGAACTCCTCAGTTTCCTCCCATATTCTCTCACGTGAATCCAGGAGTGGAGATTCGATATAAAATAGGGAATGAACGGCTGGTCAAGGTGACACAGAAGGCGGCGGCCAAGTTGTCGCAACTTCTGACCCGCCAAGGCCGGCCGTCGGGGGCGCTCAGAGTTGCCGTAATCGGGGGAGGATGTTCAGGGTTGCAGTACAAAATGGATCTCGTCGACGGCCCGGCAAATCGCGACATTTTGGTTGAATCCAACCGGGTGCGCATCGTGGTTGATCCTAAGAGCGCACTTTTTGTCAGCGGTTCGGTAGTCGACTTCAGCGATGATCTGCAGAAAGGGGGCTTCAAAGTCACGAATCCCAATGCTGTAGCCCATTGCTCCTGCGGCGAAAGTTTTGCGGCATGACCGATTTCTTTTCCGTGTTCGGATTGCAACCGCGGCCAGTCATCGACACGGCAGTTCTCAACGATCTGTTTGCGACTCGCAGTAAAACCGCGCATCCGGATCATGCGGTTAACGCTGATTTCGTTGAATTAAACGAAGCGTTTCGCACATTGAGCGATCCGGTGCGGCGCGTCGGGCATCTTTTGGCGCTGATCGGGAACGCGAACTTAGCCGAAAAAACCAGTCCGGAGATCAACCGATGGTTCGGGCCGGTGGCGACCATTGTCCAAAAATTTGACCGAGCCTTGCAGCCCCTCGCTCGAGAGAACAGAGCGTTAATCCGCGCGGTCAAAATCGAGGAGATGCAGAGTATCGTTTCAGAGCTGGACGAAGTATCCGGCTATCTTTCCACCGAGCAGGAGCGGCTTCTCCGGGAGCTTGTCGACATCGATGAGCGATGGCCCACAAATATGGCATCGGTGCAGCCGTCGCTAGCCAGAATCGCCGCTGATCTTCGATTCATTCAAAAATGGCTTGCGCAGATGGGTGAAAGGCGGCTTCGGTTCGAGGAGCTGCTCTAATGACTGACATTGTTGGAATCGATCTGGGGACCACGAATTCTCTAATCGGCATCATGGACTCGGGATTCCCGATTATCCTGGCCGATAAAGAGGGACTGCGGCTTACCCCGTCAGTGGTGCATTACCCTGCATCTGGCGAACCCGTAGTCGGCCGGACTGCCGCGCGGATGCGAGTAATCGCCCCCGAAAGAACCATCTTTTCTGTCAAGCGACTCATGGGCCGCCGGCCAGGCGAGACGGATAAAGATACTTTTCCTTTTTCCGTGGCTGAAGCTCAAGGAAAAGTCTCCATCTCGGTTGGGGAGAAAAGCACCACGCCCGAAGAAGTTTCCAGCCTGATTCTCCGCAAATTGAAAACCAACGCGGAACAAGGCTTGGGCCGATCAGTCGACCGCGCGGTGATTACGGTGCCGGCGTACTTCAACGATTTGCAGCGCCAAGCCACAAAGCGAGCCGGAGAGATGGCCGGGTTCGCGGTCGAACGTATCATCAACGAACCAACAGCAGCTGCTCTGGCTTACGGACTTGACCGGCTAAAGGACCGCTCGAAAATCGCGGTATACGACCTTGGGGGCGGTACGTTTGATATTTCCATTCTGGAGCTTAACGAAGGGGTTTTCCGGGTGTTGTCGACCAACGGAAACACCCGTCTCGGTGGTGACGATATCGATCGTGAGCTGGTGCGTTTGCTGGAAGAGCGTATCACCGCTCGGCACCCGGAAATCCGCAACGATTTGAAAACTGCGGCGCTTCTGGCACAACTGCGGGAACTGGCTCATGACGCGAAGCTTCGGTTATCGGAAGAACCCGCAGTACAGATCGATATCCCATTCTTACCCGGGAACCGTCGCTTTGGGTATCTCCTGGCGCGGCGAGAGTTGGAAGCGCTTGCGCGTCCAATCATTCGAAGAACGCGTTCGCATTGTCTACGATCGATGGATGACGCTAAGCTTTCACCGCATGACCTGGACGAAGTCATCCTAGTCGGGGGCGTCACGCGGATGCCGCTCGTTCGCCAGTTTGTGGCTGAGATTTTCCAGCGTTTACCGAACACTTCGCAAAACCCGGACGAAGCGGTGGCCGTCGGGGCGACCATTCAAGCAGGCATTCTTTCGGGCGATATCCAGAGCATTGTCCTGCTCGACGTCACCCCGTTATCCTTGGGAATCGAAACATTCGGTGGGCTGATGAACGTGATCATACCCCGGAATTCAACCATCCCCTGCAAAGCTGGCGAGATGTTCACCAACGCCGTCGCAAATCAAAAGTCGATGTGGATTAAGGTCCTTCAGGGAGAACGCGAGCTGGCGAAAGACAATTGGGAATTAGGAAGCTTCGAAATTGAATTTGCCCGGGTACCGAAGGGGGTAGCCCGGGTAGGCGTACAATTTGAGATTGATGCCAACGGCATTCTACACGTACTGGCTCGGGACACGAGCACCGGCCGTGAAAGGGTCCTCGATTTAACCAGCGCAGTAGATGTCTCGGATGAAACGGTTGAAAAGATGATCGCGGAGTCTTTGGACCACGCCTTCGACGATATGGCGGAACGAGTTTGGACCGAGACCGCCATCAAAAGCAATGAACTGCTGCCCGCGGTTAAAAGCGCGTTGACTCTAGTTGGTGACCAATTGACCGACAGAAACCGGGAAGAAATCGAGAGATTGGTTAGCGCCGTGACCGAAGCCCTGGAGAGTAAAGACATACAAAAACTGAAAGCGGCTAACGCCGCCCTCGATGAAGGCACCCAGCACCTGGCAACCCTGCTGATCGACCGGGCGATGGCGGAAGCCGAAAAAAGACGGGCGCAACGGCCCCCACCCACCGGCAGCCGATAGCGTGCCGCGAAGGCACCTTAAGATTTTGGCCTGAGGCTAAAACCTTAATGCTCTCGTCGCGGGAGCCGCACAATGAAAGTCGCTCCGTGGCCGGGTTGGCTCTCGAGCTCAACGCTGCCGCCGTGCGCTAATACGGTGTGTTTCACGATGGATAGCCCCAGTCCGGTACCTCCCGCGTCCCGGGAACGATCTTTGTGGACCCGGTAAAAGCGCTCAAAAATATGTGGTTGGTCGCTGAGCGGAATACCAGGCCCATTATCCCTCACTTTGAGCACGACTGCCAGAAAGCTCACTTCTGCCTCGATCAAAATTTTCGGTTCGGACTTGTTCCCATATTTGAGCGCGTTGTCGACCAGGTTGAAGATCGCCTGCTCAATTTTTACTATGTCCCCTTCCACGAGCGGAAACTCAGCGGGAATCCGCGTCTCAACGACCGCACCAACGGCTTGAATCAAGCTCTCCGATCTTTCCAGTGCTTTGTCGATACAGCAGCGGAGCTCAAAGGCTTCCCATTGCAAGTGCGGCTCCCGAGACTCCAGGCGGGAAAGCTCCAGAAGATCGTCGACCAGTAGGTTCAGTCGCTGGGCATGCTTATGCATGGTAAGAAGAAACCGCCGACGGGTCGCGGCGTCCTGACTCGATTCGAGCAGAGTCTCTAGATAGCCGGTCAGAATCGAAAGGGGCGTCCGGAGCTCGTGCGAGACGTTCGCTACGAAGTCCTTCCGGACCGCCTCCAATGATCGGATCTGGGTGACATCATGGAACACGACTAAAATCCCTGTCGATCCTTCCTGCTTTGCCCGACGCAGACTGACCGATGTCACCTGGAAATATTTCGGAACGAACTTATCGGCTTCACGAATATCCATCGGAATCTCATCCACTTGCGGCGTATTCGTTTCGACCGTTCTTTCCGCCATCTGATGCAAGACATGGTTGCGAAAGACTTCCAGGATAGATCTCCCAACGGGCATTCGGGAGAAGGCGAACATTCGTTGGAGCCGTTCATTGACCAACCGAATGGTGAGATCTGAATTCGCTACCAGCACCCCCTCCACCATGCTCCCGAGAATTGCCCGGAGACTCAGGTCTTCGTCGGCCACCAATTGAGCCATCTCGCGCTGCCGATGCTCAACTCGTCGGAGGTGATGATAGATTTCCCGCACTACAGCCGGGCTCTTGCTTCCGATGCTGATCCTGGTTTCATCGGCTAAGCGGCGCATATCATCCCGGATCTTGAGGAGCTCGCGCCAAAGCACCAATGCAACCGCCATGGATCCGCAAACAACCAGCAACAGAACGATCAACCAGGTGGTAATCACGGTGTCTGATTCGCTAAGAAGCGATATCCCTCCCCTCTAATTGTAACGATCCGATGCGCGGCTTCGCCAAGTTTTTCGCGAAGCCTTCTGACGTGAGTGTCAACGGTTCGAGTATCGATCAGGTTTTCATATCCCCAAACATCCTGGAGTAAGGTTTGCCGCGAAAGCGTCCGGCCCCGACGTTCCAGCAGAACCGCCAGCAGTTTGAATTCGGTCGTGGTCAGGTCAAGGCGGCGGCCACACACGGTGACCTCGAAATTATTTTTGTCTAACTGGAAATCATCCACGGTTAGAACCGAACTTGCATGGACTGTCCGAAGCCGCCGCAATAGATTCTGGATCCTGAGGACGAGCTCCCTCGGGCTGAACGGCTTGGTGATATAGTCGTCTACCCCAAGCTCTAACCCGACGATCCGTTCGGAGAGCTCGGTTTTGGCGGTCAACATGACGACTGGAATGCTCGCAGTCTCGGTAGCGGTTCTGAGCGCTTTCAACACCTCAATTCCGGTCATGTGAGGTAACATGATATCGAGAACGATTGCATCGGGCCGGCGTTCTCGGGCGACATTTAGACCGCTGGCACCGGTCAGCGCAACCCAGACCTCAAAGCCTGATCGATGCAAATGGTATCGCACGAGATCGACAACATCGGGCTCGTCGTCTACGACCAGAATAGTGTCTCGCATGCTCGCCCGGCAGCGTATCCTAATCCCGCGAGCGTCAGCAAGCGCTCCACCACAAAAAAAATGATCCGGGCTGCGCACGCCAAGGAGTAGAAGTCGAGAGAAATCGTGCGCAGACCCGAATCGCCTTAACCGATGATGTAGACACCGCTCGAACCTAGACCGTTCAAATGTTTCTGGCTTTTTTTGCGAGAGCGATCCTACTGCATCGAGTCATAAGTAGAAGATCCGGCGCGGCGGATCTCCTCGATGCACTAGTCCAGCCCGATCAACAGATAGGCGGTCTCGGAGCGCCAGTTTAGCGGGATGGCATAGTTACGTTCGCCGGAATGAAAATCAGCACTGCGGCGAGGGCCGACCATGACCGAAGGTACCGAGATCAGAAAATCGCTGCCAAACTCTTCTCGAGCATTTCCGCTGAGTGTGTTTGCGATCTCGCCAACCAGATCTCGCTTGGCTGCATCGCCTCTCCGCTCATCATGCAGAAGTGCCAGGATCTGCTCCAACATCGCGCCATTGGCGGTAAAGCAGACGGCACCCTTGGAGCGGCCGCTGACCGAAATGATGCCGGTGTATTCGAGCAAGGGACCAAGCTCCTCTCGCAGGAAAGGAGGCTCAATGACCAGACTCGGGTCCGGCTCCAGCGCCTCGAAATAGCGCCGGGCCATCGTGATAAAGATCCGGATATCTTGATCGTTCATTTTGCCCTTCAGTCGTTCAGCAAGAGCTCGATCGCCTCGCGTAACTCGTCCGGGTTAATCGGCTTACATAAAAACCCGCTCGCGCCACGCTTCAACGCCAGTAACGCGGTTGGGCGATCGCGCAAGGCAGAAATGATGAGAATCTTGGCTTCGGGATTGATGTTGAGGAGATTATCGAGGCAGGTCAATCCGTCCATCCTCGGCATCGTGATATCCAGAGTGATCACGTCGTGCTTCTTCTCCTCGTACAGTCGAACCGCTTCGACGCCATCGGCCGCCTGATCGATTTCCGCAATCTGTCCGGTTTCCAGGTCTCGCTCGATAGCGAGCCGGACGACGCTTGAATCGTCAACAATCAAAAACTTCATGTAAGCGGGATCCTGACGCGAAACTCGGTGAATTTTCCGGTCTCGGTCGTAACCGCAATCTCACCGTTAAGGCCGTTAGCTAAGTCCTGCACCGCATCCAGTCCGATACCACGTCCGGCGTCCTGCGTGGGATACTTAAAGGTAGTAAATCCTGGTTTGAACAACAGACCGGCCAGTTGATCCGCAGTCCAGTTCTCTATTTCTTCTTTTTGCGCAAAACCGGATTCCACTGCGCGCTCCTTCAGCAATGCAAGATCGAGTCCTGCCCCGTCATCGCGGACTCCGAATTCAAAAGAATGTTCATTCGGGCGGTTGGTAAAGATGCGAAGCTCGCCCACTGGGGGTTTCCCGCTATTTATACGTTGGAATGGCCGCTCGATGCCGTGGGCAGCCGCATTCCTGACGAGCTGTGCGAGAATTGTGTGTATCATTTCGTGGAGAGATTTCGGTTCGGCTGGAACTCTCGCGGACAGGTCATAGGTTACACCGATTCGCTTGCCATTCCTACGACCTACTTCTTCTGCCAAAGAGGATAGCCCGCTAAATTCTCCATTGTTTGAGGACGGCTGGCTGAACACTTTCTGCATGGCCAGTAGGCGATCGATTAATTCCCGGGTCAGCTTGGTCTGTTCTTTCATCTTCGCGAGACCGGTGGTAATCGGAAGGAAATGCTCCCCTGAAATCACCCGGGCTCCCTGAATTGTCGCTACCTCTTCTTCCAGCTGATTCGCTAGATCCTCGAAGTAAGAAAGACGAATCACGGCTGCGTTGCCCTTAATCAGATGCAGCGAGCGTGAGATCGTTTGTAACAGTCGCTCGTAACGCAGAGAGCGCTGATCTTCGGTTTCCCCGGCCTTGCTGCCGTGTTGGCTCGACTCGAGTGCATGCGCCATCATGTCGGCCTGCTTCTCGGTGTGAGTAAGAAACTCTTCCAGGGTTTGCGGATCGACATGCAATAATCCAAAGAGCATTTCGATTTGCGTTTTGGCCTTTTCCTCACTCGCCCGGATTTGACGCTTCAGGGACACGCTGGTGGTCGAATCCATGACCGTCACCATAATCTGGGTCAGCTTTCCAGCCTCGATTACCCGGTTAAAACGGAATTCCAGGTAGCGGACCCGACTCTTACCATTTTTTTGATGATGACGGAACTCGACTTCGTGCAGCGGATTAGTCTGGGCAATCAACTTGTCCTTAATCTTTGGATTCTGCAGTAGTTCCAGGTAAAGCGCGGCTGCTTCCAAGGTCTCCGCTGGAAGGACGGGCTCCATCTCTTGGCCCCTTGGACGAAGCAGGTCCAGAAAATGCATGCCGACGATATCGCCACGAAAAATCTCGGTGGTCGCGCGGGAGTAACCCGGCTGAATAATGAGGTCGGGCCCGATAAGAAACAGTCCCTCGTTGACGGTTTCTAAGATCTTGCGGAGCTGCTTCGTCCGTTCGACGACCTGATCGACCATGGTATTGAACCTGGAGGAAAGGAAACCCACTTCGTCTGAGCTCAAAATGGGTGCGCGGGCCGAGAAATTGCCAGCACCGATTTTTTCGGCTGTGGCGACCAACTGCTCGATAGGCCCTAACAGGAAATGAGAGAACACCACGATGCCGCCAATCGCGAGCACCAGAATTAAGAGTCCGCCGAGAGCCACCAAACGAGCAAGGTTCTGAGCCGGCCGGAATGCTTCTTCAGTATCGATCCGGACAACTAACCCCCAGTTAACATCCGGAAGCGGAAGCACACCAAAAACACCGAGCGATTCACGACCTCGTTCATCCACAAAGGTCACTTCTCCTTTTTCGTCCGAGAGACTGGGTGCGAAAAGCAGGTCCACGGCCCGGTTATGCAATGGAAACGCCAGGATTGAAGTGCGCGCTGCCGGGGAACCGTCGAGTCCATACCTCGGCTTTGTCATCTGCGGCGGCAATTCATTCACGAAACGGGACTCAGTCCTTAAACGTCGGTCGGGCCCCACGATATAAGCCTCGCCTGAATTCCCGAGGCCGACCTCCGTCCAGTGTCGGTCAAAAGTCATGATGCTGGTGAGCTGGTCGCTATCGACCTCGTGCACCAAAACGCCTTGGCGTTCACCGAGCCGGTCCACAATGTTGCATGCGAAAAACATCACAGGCCGATCATAAGCTGCGGGATAGTCCTGTAGATCGGTGACCATTACATGGTCTATCTCCGGGAACCCGGTCGAAGTTCCCGGGCTGTACCAGGCGCCTAGAAAGGCCTTGTGCAAGGCCGTGTCCGCCAGCCAACCATGGAGCACATTTCTGCCGAGGTCCCAGGATCTGGCGAACGAATAGACCACATCACCTCGGTTATCGATGAAGAGGAGATCGTTATAGCCGTTTCTGCGGACTACTGCTTCGATCGAAAGCTGGTAGCGATCCACCGCTCTAGCGTAGGTCGTTTTGACAAATGCGTTTCGCACCTGAGCTTCCAAAGGATCAGAGTCTCCCACGCTGGCGGAAGAGGCGCTCGCGGCTTGGCCTCGAAACTTTGACGGAGTAGTTGAGAGGTAGAAATACTGTACGATTACGCCCTCCGGGCTCAACGCCGAGAGCTGATCTAGCCTTAACTCCGCCTGATTGGTCCCGGAATTAGACAAGAAATGTTTTTCATATTGGGCCCACAGCTTTTTGCGCAGGTTAGCGATCAGCGCATCGTCCACGTGGAGTCCGGCATCCTCCAGGTCGTCATTTAGTTCCTGGTAGCCGGCCGAGAGCTCCGAGGCCGCATACCGAAAGGTCTGGCTTTCCGCCTGAGTCGCGATGCCTCGGCGATGATCTATAAAGAATCTTGAGATGACTTCGGAAAGCGATTCTCGAAGCGATCTGAATCCGTCCAGTCTGCTCCTTCTCAGCGCTTCAGCCGAGAGAAAAAAAGCCGAAGAGGAGAGCCCAAGAATCGCTATGCTGAATAGCGTAAGCGTGAAGAGCAGCAGTTTGTCTCGAATGGAAAGTCCTCGTGGACCTTCCTGTGACCGGAACTGCGGCGACGCTCGTTCCACCTTGCTCATCGCTCACTAATCTCTGTCATGTGGAGGCGCAAGGGTGGCGACCGGTTCCAGGCGACCGTTTCTCACTCGATTCAAGAAGATGGCATGGCTCCCGGTATGATCGCGCGGCGTAAACCGAATGGAAAAACCGCCCAGGTCCACGTCCAGATGATCCAATGCCTGCCGGAGAGAGGCCTGAGACAGGTCAGGCCCTGCAGCCTTCAGGCCGGCAACAAAAGCGGCAGCATCCAGATACGCCTCGAAGCTGAGATATGTCAGTTTTTCCCTTGAGAAGTTTCTCATGTCGCGCCGGAAGGCCCGCGCGAACGGAATGGAACTATCTTGCGGTGATGGCACCAATTTTGACAGGAACAGGTTTTCTAAATCCCCTTCGGGTACTCCCGGAAATTGCTCGATGGGTATCGAGGAAAGCATAAGGAAAACCGTATGTCGCAAGCCTCGCCGCCTCGCTTCCACCAGGAAATTGATTGCAGATTGGGGTGTCGCCGCCATGACAATTGCATCGGGACTCGCCGGCACGATTTGATCCAGCGCGGACTCCAGATCAACGGAATTCCGGACATACTTACCGACGGCCGCGATCTTTAGATCGTAACCTGCCAGCGCCGATTCTAAACCCGATTCACCATTTTCGCCAAGGCTGTCTGCCTGACCGAAGAAAGCGACTCGTTTTGTCCCTAAATCGTGGACCAGATGGTCTACCACCACTGAGATCTCATACGAAAGGCTTGGGCGCAGGCAGTAAACCATTGACATAGAGGGCTCACGCAAGCTTCTGCTGCCGGTAAAAGGGCCGAAGAGCGTGATATCTGCTTCCCGGATCATCGAGGCAACGGCATCGCACGTCGGCGTTCCGCGATAACCTATGAGGGAAAAGACCTTGTCGTCGTTGATCAATCGGGCGGTTAAGGAAACAGTTTCCAGTGGTTCGTAGCGATCATCGTAGTCGAACAGCACCAGTTTTCGGCCGTAAATCCCTCCAGCCTCATTCACTCGCTTGAAATAAGCCAGGCAACCTTCCTTGATTCCAATCTGTCCTCCTCCAAGTGCACCTGACTGGTCGTTCACCATCCCAATCCGGATTTCATTGGCTCCGACCGGATGGTCTTTCACTACGAACTGTGCCTTAAGGGCAGAAGGGGGTAAAGAAAGTGCCCCAATTAAGAGCACCACCTTTGCTAGCCTTAGAAACCATCCTCTTTCCGAAAGCTTCACCTGATCGAAGCCCGATCTCTGTGGAGAGAACCGGCGCGAAAAGAAACGACGTTAGCATAAGTCCTTGCAAAGCCAAAGGTGAATGATCCACAAGTGAATGGCTCGGGCGGGTTTGAAAGTATGCCAAAGACGCACGGGCACCCCAGCCCGCCGTTCCTAAGATGGGGTGGCCGACGGGACTCGAACCCGCAACAGCTGGAACCACAATCCAGGGCTCTACCATTGAGCTACGACCACCGTTTCTCGGGGAGTTTTAGAGTAGCTCAACTTCCGCCTCAGCCAAGGAGATTTTCATCGTAACTTGCAGCTGATTCACTCATTACTCGCTGCCAAAGACTCACGGGCCGGAGGGATCGCGCCCTCGCGATCCGGGCTCTACCGGCAAAATTCCACCACCACTAGGGCATTCGGTTTCAAGGTCAAAGAAAGGTCAGTCGCGTTTTTCTCCACGATCCTTACTCCTTCGTTAAAGGACCGCTCTGAGTCACGGCGCAGAATAGCCTGTTGCTCAATGCTCGGAAAAGACGGGCTCCCCATTGCTTCCCACAGCTTCAACGGTGACCCATGATCGTCGTCCACCAGATGCAGTCGGGCGTATTTGGTATGAGGGGCGCCTTTAAGCTGGATGTCGAAGCGCTTGACGGCCCCCGTTTCATTCGGCGCGGTGTAATTCCAAATTGCCGCCACCAACGCCTGGTCGGCATTTCGTTTTGTAGCCAGCCCCGAAGTGTGGTTAAGCGACAATTGCTCATCACCTAACAAGCGCAGGATTTTGAAGGCATAAAAGCCGGCTTTTGGAATACTGCCGGTAGCGATAAGACCGAATCCTTTCGAGAACGGGCTCTTGAACACTCCTCCCTCCTCAAAAAAAGCATCCGTAAATGTCCAATACGACATTTCCGTCACTAACCCGCCCGCACATTGCCGAATGTTGTTGGCCAGCCAAGCCCCTACATACGGCGAGTCCAATTGGACATCGCCCAATCCGGCATTGTACTCCGAAAAGATGATCGGCAATTCCGGATTGGCAGACGTTTTGACTTGCTCATGGACCTTGCGGACGGCCCGCGCCACCATCTCGGACTGCGGGATTTTCTCGTCCCGGCCGAATACATTCAGAGCGGTGTCGTTCGGATAGATGTGAGTAGAGACAAAGTCAACCGGCACGTTCTTGTCTGCACAGTGCTTAATGAAACGGTCGACCCAAGCGGCTTGTGCGGTAGCCGGCCCGCCAACCCGTAACAGCGGGCTAACTTGCTTTAGGGCGTCAGCCGTAACATCGTAGAGCTGGTAATAAGTTTCTTCCTGAGGCTCCCCGGTCCAGAAATCAAGATTCGGTTCATTCCAAACTTCAAAGTACCAATTGGCCACCTCGGCCAAGCCGTACCTTTCGACCAAGTGTTGGGCGAATTTGTAAATCAATTCATGCCATTTCCGCGGATCTTTCGGCGGCGACACAATCGGGTGATACCAGAACGAGTGAACAGCATGGGTAGCAGCCAGTTCCGCCGGCATAAATGAGAGCTCCAGAAATGGACGTACCCCGTTCCGCAGCAAGCCGTCGTAGATCAGATCGGCCCGAGTAAAATTCAAAACCAGATTTCCGTCATCGTCCTCATGATCGTAAATGCCGACCGATCGCCCAAAGATGCCGTGAAACCGGATATATTGAACGTCCAGTATCTCCTTAAGTTTTCTGAGATCGTTCCGCCAGTCCTCACACAGCGTTATCGGTGCATGACAGGAACCAAACATGTGCTCCCAAAAATGAGGGAACGGCGTTGTTGAACCGGCCGCATCAATCACGATGGTCTCGTTCATCCACGTCATCTAACGCGTAAAGAGCGAGCCGTGCAAGGAAACGAGCGGGAATGATTTGCCGGAAACGGCTTCCTCGCCCAGCCACGAGGGTTACCGCTCTTCCACCCGGTGCGCCAAACTTCTCAGACGCCGTAACGGCGTAAAGCAACTAGTTACCGAAATCAGGATCAAACCGATAGCTGAGATGATCAGGGTGACCCTGATCCCAACCCTGTCTCCTAACCAGCCACCGAAGAACGCTCCGAACGGCATGATCCCTGTTACCATGAAACGGAACGCGCCGTTCATTCTGCCGAGCATCGCGGTCGGAGTGAGCGTTTGGCGAATCGTCCAGGCGAACACCGTGATTGCTGAACCACCTGCGCTCAGAACGAAATAGGCCGCAGCCAACCCGATCACCCCGAAAATATTTCCAGTATAAACCAGAGGGAAACAGAGCGCGGCCAAAGCAACTATGATGGTCGCCAAGATGACAAACCGACCGGGACCGAACCACCGCCCGAGGCGTTCTGCTCCAACGGCGCCCATGACCGCGCCTAAGCCGCCAATGCTGACTGTCAGCCCAAATACACCAGGTCGGATTCCGAGGCCACGAGTGGCGTAGAGCACCAGAATCGCCATTATTGCATTTTGAAAGAAATTATTCGCCGTCACCATCCAGAGGAGCGATCGAATATGCCGCTCTTCGTGGACAAAACGGAACCCGTCCGCGATCTGCCGAAAGAGGTTTTTGTGTGGGTCCCGGACTCTCACCTCCTGATGTCTGATTTTGAACAGACAGATCGCGCTCAGGAAATAAGTAGATGCATCCGTTAACACCGCCATGGGTGCTCCGAGCAGCTCCACCATTATGCCGCCAAAACCTGGCCCGACCGATTGCCCGAGAGCGTACGACATCATGATTTTGCTGTTGGCATTAACTAACCTTTCCCGCGGTACAATCTCTGGGATGTACGTCTGGTACGCCATCTCGAAGATGACTTTCAAGGAACCCATGATGAACATGACCGAGTAGAGCACTGCCAGGTGCATCCACCCCAGAACCACTGCGATTGGCACTGCGGTAATAAAGATTCCGCGGACCAGATTGGCCGTTATCATTAGAGAGCGGCGTATTCCTAAGTCTGCCCAGACTCCGGCGGGTAAAGTGAGTACCAGGAAGGGGGCAAATTCGGCAGCTCGCAAAAGGCCCATCTGCATCGACGTGGCATGCAGCGTAATCGCCGCCAGCATCGGGACGGCAAAAGCGGTCACTTGCGCTCCCAACGTGGACACGGTCTGTCCGGTCCAGAACAGCGCGAATGATTGGTTGATAAGAAGATCTAGTCGCCGCCTCGGCCGTACTAGAGTCAGACTTGCAGCGGAGTCCTCGAGGGTTTTCAGTTTTTTTGCCCTCCCCCTCGCCAGCCCGTATTTAAAAAATTGCCTTTAGAAAAAACAATACACCAAGTTCTCAACGCTGACCTCGCGATACTGAACGCTAACACCAGGGGGAACCGGCGGCCGTACCGCGAGCCTTTCGATAATTCGTTTAATCGGCTTCCGAAAAAAAGCCAATGAAAAACCCAATATCTTTTAAGTGGAGTGATGGAGTGTTGGGGTATGGGATGATCCAGGGCGAATGTTGCGAAAAGCAAGATCGCCGACCGAAAGTCTTCCTTACAGCCCATTCAATCTGCTACGGTAGTGACATCACTCCATCACTCCAGTTATCTGCTATTCTGCCTGTCCCGTGACCCGTCTCATCGTTACCCTACTCCTGGCAATCTCTTTTCCGGCCTACGCTGCACCTGTCCTGCGTTGGGCGGCTGATCCGGATAGCAATGCTCCCTACACTTTTTACTCGTCCAACAAAACGCTGACCGGATTCGAATATGAGATAATTAATGCTGTTGCTCGCCGAATTGGCCGTGAACCGGTTTTCGTTCAGAACGACTGGAACGGTTTAATTCCAGGATTGCACCGAGGATTGTATGACTGTGTAATCTGCGGGCTTGAGATAACCCCGGAAAAAGCGGACGAAGTCAATTTCAGCATACCTTACTACTTCACGTTTGAACAATTCGTGGATCGGAAAGGGGGGCCGGAATTGAAATCATTGAACGAGTTGCGAGGTCAAAATGTCGGTACACTCGACCAGACGGCCGCTCTACGCATGTTGGAAGAAACGCCGGGGGTAATCGTCAAAACCTATGACCAGGAAATCAGCGCTTATCAAGACATTGTCAATGGGCGCTTATCCGGAGTGCTTCTTGATTATCCGATCGCCAAATACTATGCAGCTCCGAATCCAGCTCTTCAACTGACTGGACCGCCTTTCGGCCAGGTATCCTATGGTATTGCGACCGAGACTAATTCGCGGCTGACGGCCGAGATCGACACCGCTCTGCGGAGCCTGATACAAAGTGGCGAATTACGGGATATACTTTCTCGTTGGGGGCTTTGGACCGATCGGGTTGCCGAAGCTCTAAATCAACCGGCCCAGCCCTCAGCGCCCGACATTCAATACCAAAGTTTTGTTTCGAACATAACACCGCAAAAATCGTTTTGGTCATATGTAAATCGGTATGCCGGCGCGTGGCGGCTGTTGCGCCAGGCCGCGCTGCTTACCCTGGCAATCTCGGTGGTATCCATGGGAGTCGCCATGTTCGTTGGTCTAATCCTGGTGGTTCTCCGGTTATTCTCCCCATTTCCGCTCCGCTGGCTCGCCACCGGCTACATCGAGATTATTCGAGGAACTCCGCTGCTTATTCAACTCCTGTTCATCTTTTACGGGCTTCCGCATGTAGGCATCCGGATGTCCCCCTTCCTAGCCGGGGTGGCCGGGTTAGGTTTGAACTATGCCGCCTCCGAAGCTGAAAATTACCGCGCTGGACTACTCTCAGTGCCCAACGGGCAATGGCAGGCGGCCCTGGCATTAGGATTGAGTCGAGCTAAGGCACTCCGGTTAATTATTGTTCCACAAGCAATCCGCCTCGTTTTGCCGCCACTCACCAATGATTTTATCGCCTTGCTTAAGGACTCGTCGTTAGTATCTGCTCTCACATTGGTTGAATTAACCGGCGCTTACAACCGTCTGGCTACTCAGACCTTCGACTATTTCGGGGCAGGCCTATTAATAGCGCTCATTTATCTCCTGCTCGGCTTGCCATTCGTCCGGATCGCCCGGTGGGTTGAGAAGGGTGCTTCTGCAGGGCGCATTAGCGGTCGAGGTTTCAATCAGTAATCACTAATCCGTATTCGTATTCAGTGATTTGAACTTGGCGCCCTGGCTTCAACCTGCTTCGAAAACAGCTGAAAAATCCTCATCGGACACTAGCACTGATTACTGATTGATTACTGATTTACTGCTAACACCGGCGACGGCTCTGTATCATGAATCTTGCCGTAATCCACCGTGAACCTTCCGTCGGGTCCTTCCGAATAGATGTCGATAAATCGACGGGCCCAAAGGATTTCTTCGAATATATAGTCGGTTTGGCTCTGAATGGGCGCGACAATAACCGTATCGAGACAAACTACCGAGGCAAAGAGACGCGTATCAGCCTTTTTCAACTGCTCGGGTGTGCAGCCGTAAAGCGGGCTGGTTTCATCAATGCGGTGCCGCAGAATCAATGCGACCGGGAAGGAAATCACATGATCGTAATGCAGCTTCAGAGGATAAAATTTTCGCATTTCTTCCCCTTCTTTTACAATTTCGTTCCGGATCATCATCAAGCGGAATTGAGCCTCCGCCATGGTGTGATGTCTTAGATTCGCGACTCGGATCATCAAGTTGAGTTCACCGTCGTAAACTCCAACGACGGCTACTTTGCTAAACATAATGCGTGCAATTGGTCGGGAAAATCGGACAAAAATAAGGCCGGTAATCACTGCTAACCCGAACATCCCGACCATGATCTCCAGGGTCGCTATCGTGTGACCATAGATACTATCAGGGTACATGTGCCCGTAACCGACCGTGGCCAGCGTCTCGACGCTGAAGAAGAATGCATACAGATAGGAGCCGGGGTGCAGCTCAGCGACGCTATGCGCATCCAGCAGATACAACTGGGCAAATACCAGGTTGACCAAGAGATAAACGCCGAAAACCAGTCCGGCAAATTCCGGCCAGCTCCGGCTCAGAATCCAATGGTAAGCATCACGCCAATCAAATCGGTCGGCGTTGATTTTCAAAAACTCTGAGTGACCAAACCGCACCGTGATCGGGGACGGTTTACTTTTTGGGAAGGCAGGTAAGTTCATTTCTAAAGATGACAAATACCCGTCCTCTGAGGAGACTGCGAGCCAGGCGATACATTAGTCATCTGTTCCAGCGGCTCCCGGATTGTCACCCAAGGCGATCCGGGCTAGAACGGCCACGGATTTCGTTCCGCGCCGCCTCTCCGATGGAACCAGAATGGATACGATGGCGAGACCTCGCTGGCCTGATCGAGTGTTGCCATTTGTTCCGGTGTCAGGTTCCAGCCCGCCGATCCCAGATTAAGGCGAAGCTGTTCTTCGTTGCGCGCACCAACGATAACGCTGGCCACCGTCGGCCTCTGTAAGAGCCAATTCAGCGCAATCTGCGGAACCGTCTTCCCCGTCTGGTTGGCTATCTCATCAATCGCTTCGACGATATCGTAAACACGCTCATCCGGGATTGGTGGCCCCATCTCTCGCGTTTTATGTAACCGGCTGACCTCCGGTAACGGTTGGTTCCGGCGGATCTTGCCCGTCAATCGTCCCCACCCGAGCGGACTCCAGGGAATGGTGGCGATGTTTTGGTCAATCGCCAGAGATAAAAGCTCCCATTCGTAGTCCCGTCCCACCAGCGAATAAAACGCCTGGTGCGACACATACCTGCTCAAGCCGTTGCGCTCGGAAATCGACAGCGCTTTCATTAATTGCCACCCGAGGTAATTAGAACAACCGATATAACGCACTTTGCCGCTGCGTACCAACTGGTCGAGCGCGCTGATAGTCTCCTCCAGGGGAGTCAATGCATCGAAGCAATGGACCTGATACAAATCAATATAGTCGGTGCCCAGGCGCCGGAGACTGGCTTCGCAAGCATTGATTAAATGGTGACGAGATCCACCGATCTGATTCGGGTTGGGTCCCATCCGGAAATAAGCTTTCGTAGCAATGAGCACTTGACCCCGGCGATTACCGAGCGCCTGCCCAAGTAAGGTCTCGGATTGCCCCTGCGAATACCCGTCAGCGGTATCAAATAGGTTGATACCTGCTTCCAAACAGACATCAACTACCCGGGTTGCTTCGGCCAAATCATTTCCACCAAACGCTCGGAAAATCTCATTCTCACCACCGCCGAAAGTGCCGGTCCCAAAACTGAGCACGGAGACCTGAAGACCAGAACGTCCAAGTTGTCGATATTCCATAGGAAAAGAGGCTTGAGGATTAAGGAACAAATTGCTCGACTTTGATCGAACAAAAAGCAAACGGAATGACTCTCGATCGTTCCTTGGCTCTTGCAGCGCTTCGTCTTAGGTTCCGGCATGCCGCGGAAAATCATCCATCTTGATATGGATTGCTTTTACGCGGCGATCGAAGTTCGTGATCACCCCGAGCTGGTCGGAAAGCCGGTCGCGGTTGGCGGCGCCCGGGATCGACGGGGCGTCTTAACCACTTGCAACTACGAAGCACGCAAGTTCGGCGTCCGATCGGCGATGCCAACCTTCCAGGCATTGCAAAAATGCCCGCAGTTAATTGTGATGCCGACCCGGTTTGAGGTTTACCGTCGCGATTCGGCTAAAATCCGGGAACTCCTGGCAAAATTCACTCATCTGATTGAGCCTTTGTCTTTGGACGAGGCATTCCTCGATCTCACCGATCATCCCGGCGAACCGGCTGCCACGGCCGAAGTCATTCGAGGATTGATCCGGCAAAAGACTCAGCTCACGGCTTCGGCGGGAATCGCACCCAATAAAATGCTGGCTAAGATTGCCAGCGACTGGAAAAAGCCCAATGGACAGTTTGAGATCCGGCCGGAAGAAGTGCCAGAATTTATGTTTGACCTGCCAGTACGCCGGCTTTGGGGCATCGGCCCAAAATCCGCCGAGCGCCTAGGGGAGCTAGGCGTTAAAACCTGTGGTGAACTGCAGCGTTATTCCCGGATTGAACTGGCCAACCTGTTCGGAAAATTCGGTCTGGAACTTTTCTCTCTTTGCCGCGGAATTGATACCCGCCCGGTCGAGCCTGAACGAATCCGGAAATCACTCAGCAGTGAGCGTACCTTTGTCCACGATCTGACCTCCCTGGCTCAATGCGAGGCAAAGATCCCAGAGTTATTCGAGGAGGTCATGTCCGACCTGAAAAAGGGCGGCGCTATGGAACAAGTTAAATCTGCGTTTGTTAAAATCCGGTTCTCCGATTTTAGCCGGACTACGGTTGAGAGGGCCGGTATCGAGCTCACTCTGGAAAGCTTTCTGGATCTGCTGCGAGAAGGTCTCGGACGTAAGTCGCTCAACGTGAGATTGCTCGGAGTCGGCGTCCGGTTTCATGAACCGGACACCGAACAGGAAGTGCAGCTGGAGTTGAAGATGTAGCGTTTGGCGCTCGGCGTGGCGTTCGCGCTGTTTCCCGCCCTTCCATTATAGCGAGGGCAGTAAATCGGTGACATTATCCTGGCTATGATTGCGCCGTACACGTTTCAGCCAAAAGGACGATTATTGGACTTCATGCGGCAGGCAGGGAACCCCGAATTAATCAACTTGGCAGCCGGACTTCCCTCTGTGCATTGTGTCCCTAAGGCCGGCCTGGAAAGAGCATTCGCGGTAGCGCTCGCTGAAAACGGGGACGAAGCGCTGGGGTATCATGTCCCTGACGGGGATGTGCGATTGCGCGAACTGTGGGCGGAACGGTTCAGTCGCCGAGGAATTCGAATAAGCGCCGACCAGATGGTGATTACTACCGGCTGCTCTCAAGGCTTACACGGCATGATCCGCTTGTTAGCTGCGCCCGGCGACGTAGTTGCCTGCGAAGCGCCGGCCTATTATGCCACCCTGGAGATAATGGGTGACCTCGGAGTGAGGGTCCTACCGATTCCCGTAAGAGATTCCGAAGGCATCGATTTCGACATAGTACAATCCTTATTTCGGCGTTTCCGCCCTAAACTATTTGTGGTTTGTTCGACGCTATCGAATCCTTCCGGCGCCACGATTCCAAATGATGTGCGAAAGCAGCTCGTCGAACTGTGCCGGGAAACAGGCACCCGGATCCTGGAGGATGAGATCTATGGCGAGCTTTCCGAAGTCGCTGATCTCCAGCCCATCCGCGCGTTCGATGATGGTTCTGTCGTGAGTTACGTCACCAGTTTCTCGAAAACGGTTGCTCCCGGAGTTCGCGTGGGTGTCTGCCTACCCGGGCCGGATTCCAACCCTTTTGCCCTGTACAAATGCCAGCAGGACATGCACTCAGCTACTCTCTGCGAAGTCGCGCTTCGCCGGTACCTGGAAAGAGGAGAACTGGACACCCACCTTGAATTCCTGCGGCGCTTCAACCGTGAACGTCGAGAGTTGGCTCTTCGGGTAATCAGAGAACATTTTCCGGAGACGGCGAGAGTATGGGAACCGGCCGGCGGCTTTCTACTTTGGGTGGAATTACCTCCAACTATTCGGCTCGAAAAAGTTTATCAGGAAGGGCTGCGTCGAAAGATAACATTTGGCCAAGGTACTGCGTTTTATACTTCGGAAGCCCGTCCTGGTATCCGGCTAAATTGCTCGCGTCCGAGCGAAGGAGAGCTGGTCCAGGGGCTGCAGACTCTGGGGGAACTTTTGCGGCGGTAGGATTCCTGGACGAGCGACGCCGTCTCGGGGCCCAATCTGATTCGCGCCGTGCATGAATCCGTTCACGGCGTTTTCGGCGACTCGCTCCGTTCCAACTCGTTCCCCGCTTGCGTTTGTATATTGGACGGGCATTGATAGAGAGGGGGTCTTCCTCTACGTAGCAACTAAGAGCCGCCTTATTTCCAAATGAAAGATGATTCCAGAGAGTTCCTATTTCGCCTCCTTAGCTTGCCAAGCCCAACCGGATTCGAAACCGAGCTGCAAAAGGCCTGGGCTAGCTATATCGGACAATACAGCGATGGAGTGGAAAACGATGCATACGGAAATGCCTGGGCGACATTGAAAGGGCAAGTCGACGGGCTCAGTGTCATGGTCGAAGCCCATGCGGACGAGATCGGGTTCATGGTCCAGAACATCAGTGATGATGGTTACCTTTACTTGAATCGGATCGGTGGCAGCGACCGGGCCATCGCCCGAGGCAAACGACTGAGAATCCAGGGAGATCGCGGTCCAGTGTTAGGAGTTATCGGTAACACCGCGATTCATTTGCGGGATAAAGACGACGACAAAATACCGGAGCTGCACCAACTCTTTGTCGATATCGGCGCGAAATCGCGAGCCGACGTTGAAAGCCGAGGAGTCCGAGTGGGCCACCCCGCAGTTTACACGGATACAGCTGAAATGATGACGGAGGACCGGATTGTAGGGCGGGCGATCGACAACCGGATCGGAGGCTTTATCATCAGCCAGTTGTTTGCCGCGTTATCAGACCTTGCGGAGCGCCCAATGGCCACCGTAATCGGCCTGAATGCTGTCCAAGAGGAAATCGGCTGTTTCGGCGCCAAAATGGCAGCTTACCGGCTCGAGCCCAAACTTGCTCTTGTGTTGGATGTTACTCATGCAACCGATTCCCCTGGGGTGGATCGGAACAAGTACGGTTCTGTGAAGCTGGGCGGCGGTCCATCCATTACTCACGGGACCGCAAACCACCCTCAACTGGTCGCTAAACTAGTCGAGACATCGCGCCGAGTAGACATCCAGCTTCAGAATGAGGCGTCCTCGCGAACTACCGGCACGGATACCGACGCGATTTTTCAATCAAAACAGGGTATCCCCAGTGCTCTGCTATCAGTCCCACTCCGGTACATGCATTCAACGGTTGAAATTGCGGATTTGCGAGACGTCGACAGCTGCATCCGGTTATTGAAAGAATTCATTCTCGACCTGAAGGATGTGAAGGAATTTTATCCTAAATTCGTTTAGCCAGTCCGAGGGGCTTAAAACTAATCCTGGTAACGAATACACCAATCCCGCTATGTGTTTCCGGCTAACGCCGAGATCTGTATTTGTGATTGGTCATTTGTCATCTGGGCGAGCTACAGGCGAGTCCGGCTATGAGCTGGCTCGGTGAAATTGCGCAGTCCGAAGGCGGGCGACTCCGGTTCGACCGGTTCATGGAACTCGCATTGCTTGATCCCGTCCACGGTTATTATGCGAGAAAGATGCAGGGAATCGGAAGATCGGGCGATTTCTCGACCTCCACTACATTAGATACGTCTTTGGGGAGAGCAGTATCCCACTGGCTGGTGGCGGAAGCTCGCGCGATGAACATCGAACCGGTGACCGTTATTGATCCAGGCATCGGAACAGGAGCGCTGGCAAAAGTAATCCTATCTCAGACCAGACCATGGCAACGGCTCAAATATTATGGAATTGATCTGCGGCAGGATTCCTCGCTCCTGGAGAACGCGGTCTCGCGCCACCGCCGATTTCGCTTGGTTTCCTCAATCGAGGAAGCACTAACTGAGGCCAATGGTAGAGCCATTGTCATTTCCAACGAGTTCGTGGACGCATTTCCTTGCCGGCGGTTAGTCCGGTTGGAATCGGGCTGGGCAGATATCTATCTCGTTTTCGACAATGAACAATGGCGACAGGAACTGCTACCCACCGAAATTTCATTCCGGTCGAGCGCCCTGGAAGCTCCGCTTCCTACCGGACAAACCATCGAGACGCATGAGAGTTATCGGATTTGGTTAGGAAAATTATCAACCGGATTGATTCGGGGATCACTATTGACGATCGATTATGGCGGACGCCCCGAAGAAATTTACCAACGAAAACCGGCAGGCACAGTTCGAGGATTCTTTAAACAAGAACGCGTCGAAGGGTTGGATATCTTCCGGCGAGTCGGACAACAAGATCTAACTGCCGATGTTAACTTTATCGATTTACAACTCTGGGGTAACAGTTTTGGTCTAACAACCGTGGAATATCTTACTCAAAGAGAATTTGTTATCCGTTGGTACCGGGACGCGCTGAGAAAATCCGGCATTGCCACCGCGTTCACCTTAGATGAGCACGGCGCCGGCACCGCCTTCAAGGTGTTGCATCAGCGGAAAAGGTAGCTGCCCAACCGGCGGCGAGAACCCAACGCGTCAGTTCCTACCAAAGGAACGGTACGCCAAGGGTAAACAGCTCGGCACGCGCACCGATTTACTCATCAGCGCTGGAACAAAGCAAATTACCTTCGCGACGCAGTCTGGGCCGCAGGGAGGCTCGCTTACCAATCTTGGACGTTTTTCGCCTTTCTTAGCATTCTGCGCTGCTAGCCCGGAAACCAATCCTTCAGCAACGGATAAACCCGTGCGAACCTTGCGTACGCGCGGTCGTACCCTTCAACATTGCCGGGTACCGGCTCGGTGACCTCGTCAAAACGTGGGGCAAAGTTTTGCGCTTCATTAAAACCACTCAGAATACCGGCGCCGATCCCGCCAAGGATAGCGGCGCCCACACCCGCCCGTTCGGCAGCATTGGCATCGTTACCTCTCAACAATGGACGGTTGAGAGTATCGGCAAGCATCTGCCGCCAGAACTGGCTCGCTAAACCGTTCCCGGACGCGACCCACCGATCCATTTTGACACCAGTCCCTTCGATAGTTTCAATGATCTGGCGCATGGCATAGCTGATTCCTTCCAGTACCGCCCTGATTAGATGTTGGGTCTCGTGCCGTAGCGTTAACCCAACGAACGTGCCCCTGGCATGCGGATCCATCAGAGGCGAGCGCTCACCCACCAGGTAGGGCAAGAAGAACAGGTCTTCCGCGCCGATCGGAACGGTTTCTGCCCTTCGATCTAATTCCTGATAAGAAAGGTCATCGCAGCCGAGAGTATGTCGCGCCCAACGCAGAGCCATTCCCGCTGAAAGCATCGCTCCCAACAAATACCAGCGAGAATCAGGGGCATGGCAAAATGTATGGCATCTGGCTTCGCTATCGAAGACTGGTGTAGACAGCGGCACGAAAACCTGTCCTCCGGTACCTAAGGTAACGGACCCCAACCCCGGCTCGATGAGCCCGTTTCCCACCGCTTGAGACGGCTGATCGGCTGCGCCGGCTGCAAGCGAAATCCCAGGTTTGATTCCGAGCTCGGCAGCAGGATCAGGCAGCAGTTTCCCACATGACTCCGAGGAGCCACGAACCTCGGGAAAGATCTCGCGAGGCAGTTTTAAGGTGTCGATCACGCCCCAGGCCCAGGTTCTCCGGGCGACATCGAAGAGACCGGTTGCCGCCGCATCGCTCGCGTCGGTAGCCATCTCGTTGGTCATGCGATATCGGACATAGTCTTTCGGTAGTAGCACTTTCCCGATCTTCTCAAGGCGACCGGAATCATGGATCTGCAGCCAGCGTAAAGTCGAAATCAGAAAACCGGCGGCCGGTGCGGTCCCGCAAACTTCAGCCAGAATCTTTTTCCCAACCGTTGATTCGATTTCGGTAATCAAAGACGCGCTCCTTTGGTCCGCCCAGATGATAGCATTGCCTAAGAGCCGGCCCGCTTTATCCAGGAAAACCGGGCCATGCATTTGCCCGGAAAAGCCGACACCCAATATTTCGGGCCTTCCGGCGGCCTGGCAGGCTGCGTTCACCGAATGCACGGTTGCCCGCCACCAGGTCTCAGGGTCTTGCTCGGCCCAACCGGGGCGCGGAGTTAAGATCGGATATTCCGCTGAACCGAGGCCCAGAATGTTCCCGCTGGTCGAGTAAACGACTACTTTTACGCTGGAGGTTCCCAGGTCTATGCCGAGTAATGCGCTCATAGGGTCTGTGCTCGCCTGAGGTTCGCCCAGAATAGCAGATAGCCGTCCGCATCGCTATTTCGAAGCGTTGCCGGGCGGGGCAGATAGCAAATAGCACCAGAGCCATCTATCGAGGTCAATGGAGGAGAGCCGCTTTGCCGGTATCTGGCCAGCGGGGTAGATAACAGGCGGCTCCCGGGAAAGGCCCTCGACACCCAGCGACAATATTTGAATGGCTCATCGGTTAATTCTAGCCGATGGGCCATTTCCGGGAGCCGCCTGTTGGCTACTCATCGAGCTGGATACATACAAAGCGGCTCCCTCCATTCCACGGAGATGCGCTTCCTTATAGAAACTTCCCGGGATTCAATATCCGATGTGGATCGAGGGCGGACTTGATCGTTTGATGGAGGGCGAGATTTTCGGGTGAAACCGCTTGGGGCCACCACCGCTTCTTGGCTAGGCCGATGCCATGTTCGCCGGTGATAGCGCCCTGCCACGCAATCACCTGCTCAAAAAGCGCATCTAGAGTTTTGTCCATGCGCATTTGCATTTCCGGTGCATCGGGATTTGCCACCATTACGTTAACATGAATGTTGCCATCACCCGCATGGCCAAAGCAGGCGATGGGAAATCCGGATCGGGCTTGGAGGTCGGCAGCGAATCGGACCAGGTCAACCAGGCGGCCTCGAGGAACCGTTATATCCTGATTTAACTTGGTCAGACCGGTCGCTTTCAGCGACTCCGAAAACCCTCGTCTCAAATCCCACAACGCTTCACATTCCTTCTCCCCAAAGGCGCGATCGAGAGTCAACGCACCCGATTTTTCCACCAATTTCACGAGAATATCCAAGTCATTCGCAACTGACTTCTCCTGACCATCCAGGTCCACTAACAAATGTGCGTTACCCGCCGGCACAATTTGATGCCCGAGATGTTTTCTAGCTGCGTCTAAGGTGAAACCATCCGCGATTTCCAGCGCCGACGGCAAAAAACCGGCCTGCAGGATCTGTTGAACCGCCTCGGCAGCGTTCTCGATTTCCGAGAAACTGGCGGAGAGCGAGGCTCTAGCCGGCGGCAGCGGTATCAAGCGGATTGTCGCTTCTGTGACTATACCCAACATCCCTTCGGAGCCGACAAACAGGCCAACCAGGTCGAAACCGGTCTTGTTCTTTAGGGTCCGCCCTCCGACCCGGACGATTGTGCCATCGATGAGTACAACCTCTAGGCCTAAAATGTAGTGGCGCGTCACGCCGTATTTCAGGCACCGCGGACCGCCTGCATTGGTAGCGATATTGCCTCCGATGGACGAATCTCTGAAGCTAGCCGGATCAGGCGGATAAAACAGGCGGGAGTCTCTAGCTGCTTTCTTTAATTCCCCAGTAAGAACGCCTGGTTCGACAACCGCAACTCCATCCAGTACCGACAGTTCTTTGATCCGATTCATCCGCATCAGCGACAGGGCAATACCTCCCTTTTCCGGTACACAGCCGCCGACGTAGCCGTAACCGGCTCCTCTAGGAGTGACCGGAAGCTGATGCCGACTGGCGATCCGCAAAATAGCACTCACGTCCTCGGTCGTGCGAGGCTCGGCAACCAGGTCGGGAAGATGCGCAGCAAACCATTTGTCACCACTGTGCGCCATCCGTTTCGCCGGGTCCCGAGAAATAACATCCGGACCAACGGCGCTGACTAGTTCGTCTAAGGAAAACATCGATTAAAACGCTGCCTAAAACTTACGACAGGGTTTGTTCAAACTAAAGGGAGGAATGGGCGAAGCCGGGTTTTCGCCCCTTCATGATGGGCTTCGATCAGTTCTAGAGCCTACATCCCAATAATCTGATATCCACCGTCGACATAGATCACCTGACCGGTGATCGCCGCAGCTCCATCGCTGGCTAGAAAAACCCCGGTCTGACCAAGCTCGGCAGGCTCGCAACTTCGACGCAGCGGAGCGCGCTCCTGGTAATGCTTATACATGGAGGTAAACCCGGCGATGCCGCGCGCTGCCAGCGTCTGTACCGGTCCGGCGCTGATGCAATTGACCCGGATTTTTTTCGGACCCAAATCATACGCCAAATAACGGGTGGTAGCCTCCAGACTGGCTTTAGCCACGCCCATCACATTGTAATGCGGAACTACTTTTTCGGAACCGTAATAGGTCATGGAGACAATCGAACCGCCAGAAGTCATTAATGGGACCGCTTCCCTGACCACGCCAACCAGTGAATAGGCGCTGATATTGTGAGCGGTGAGAAAGGCGTCTCGGGTGGTGCTGACGAAATCTCCTTCCAACGCCTCCTTGGGAGCAAACGCCACCGAATGCAACAACAGTTCCAGGTGATCGGTGTGTTTCCTTACATTCTGGAAAAACGCACTGATCTCGGCATCACTCGAGACGTCGCACGGATAGGTTGGCACATCTGCTCCGAACGCCGCCGTGAGCTCCTCCACATTTTCTCTCAAACGTTCGCCCTGATAGTTGAAGATCAACTTAGCGCCCGCTGTGTGCCAGGCTTGGGCGATCGCCCAGGCAATGCTGCGTTTATTCGCGACGCCAAAGACAACCCCTACCTTGCCTTCGAGAATTTGTGTGCTCATGGAAATTGCTTTTTTATTTTAAAACGTTCCGAGAAGCCGCCCTTTCTCAGCCCAACTCCTCACAGCCAAGCTATTCTGCGCTTTTCAACAGCTTTGCAAATCCGATTTTGGACCGCGAAGCGCGCAAGCGGAAGAGATCGAAAGCGCGATGAGCTAAAAAAGATAAAATTTCAAAACACGAATGAACGCGGGAATGACCGATTTCACCCAAAACATGATGACCGCTGACAAGTCGATCAATCGCTTCCCAGGGACTGAGCTAATCCGAGTTTTTTCGATATCCGGGGCTAACCTGGCTTAATAGGAACGGGTTAAGGGAACAGGTACGACTTCGGGAAAAAGAGAGCGTTTAGTTACGGCCTGATAGATAACTTGTGCGGCAATCAGATGGACTCTGGTAGTCGGGTGAAAACCATCCCAGAAAACGTAATCGTTTGGATCCGATACAGGGTTAGTGGCACTGATTGGCAGGTTCGGGTTAAACGCTTCGCCGGCGCTATTGGTAAATCCATACTGACCGGGGTTGAGAACTAACTGAGTAAAAGTTGGATTAATATCTACGAATTCGATTCTAATGCCGTGCGACCAGCCGTACGAGAGTAACTCGACCTCGAGCAGCGCATTCACGGTAAAAACAAACTCTTTAGCGGCCAGCACAACGGCTCCACCGAGCGCGGTCACTTCAGGGGTGAGCGATATATCAGGGACGCTGACCACAACGAACTGTCTTGCGCCCGCTTTCTGGAGGCAGATGATTCCCTGTAGAATGTTTGCCGCGGTATCCGTTGGGCGGATAAGTTCGGCGAAATCGTTCGCCCCAATCCAAATAACATAGAGATCGTCAGGGAATGCTCTTCCACCGGTGCTGGTCAGGTACTTGGGGATCTGAGCTGGAAATC
>JAFAVN010000432.1 GCA_019242435.1 Verrucomicrobiota bacterium
GAATTAATCGATTCCTATCATTACCAACCCCAGAAACTAACAATCCTCCATTATGCGAAACCTAAGAAAAATCTTGATCCTAAGCAGCCTGCTGGCTGCCGCGATCCAAGCCAGGGCGGTAACCGAGATTACCTATTGGCTATGGGATAATAATCAGCTGCCTGCTTACCAGGCTTGTGCGGCTGCATTCGAGAAGGAAAATCCGGATATAAAAGTAAAGATTACCCAGACCGGCTGGTTTGATTATTGGAACGCACTCAATACGGCCTTCGTCTCCGGAACGGCTCCTGACGTGTTTACAAACCATCTTGCGCGTTATCCAGAGTTTATCGAGAACAACTTGCTGGTTGACCTTGCCCCCTTGATTGCCAAGGACAAGGTGCCTACCAATATTTACCTTGGTGATTTGGTGAAGGTTTGGGGGCGCGAAGGGAAACAATATGGTCTCCCGAAAGATTGGGACACCATCGGCATCATTTACAATAAAGCGATGCTGGAGAAAGCAGGCATCGATCCCAAGTCACTGTGGAATTTGGATTGGAATCCGAAAGACGGGGGATCTTTTGGGCAGGTAATCGCCAAGCTGACCTTGGATGCGAACGGTAAGACTGCTCTGGACCAAGGGTTCGATCCCAAGAACGTCAAGCAATACGGTTTGTTGATCAATGGACAAGTGGACGGGTATGGGCAAGTGGAATGGAGCCATTTTGCGGTGTCGAACGGCTTCAAGTTCTCCGACGGACCATGGGCGACTCACCTGAACTATGATGATCCCAAGCTGGCCGAGACGATCCAGTGGATCGCGGATCAGATGAAGAAAGGGACTATTGTGCCGGCGGCGAACGCTCGGCAAGCCGGCGAGAATGGGCTTTTTGCTGCTCAAAAAGGAGCGATGGCGCTGACCGGGGATTGGAACGTGCGTTGGTACGAAGACAATGCCAAGTTTGACTTCGGTTTCGCACCTTTACCAAAAGGACCGGTTGGCCGTAGGACCATGTTTAACGGTTTAGCGGATTCGATTTGGGTCGGCAGCAAGCATCAGGACGAAGCCTGGAAATGGGTGAAATTTTTAGCCTCGCCGGAAGCGCAGAAAATTGTTGCCGGATACGGGGTGGTGTTTCCGGCGGTCCCGGAAGCGACCGAGATTGCGAAGGCGAAAATGTCGGAGAAAGGGGTGGATGTTTCCGCTTTTGTGCAAGAGGCAACGGATCCGAACGCCACGTTCCTTTTCCCAATTACTGACCACGCCAGTGACGTGGTTCGAATCACCCGCGCGGCATTCGATGCGATTTATCTGAATGGGGCACCGGCGGCGCCCACGCTTAAGGCCGCAAGCCAGGAAGTAAATGCGTTGTTCCAATAGGGAATGCAAAGGCCGGCAATGCATCAAAGGTCGTTAACTTTTCCCGGCGGCTAAACCCGATGGAAACAGGGCTGCGAATATTTGCAGCCGGCCGCATTCGGAGACTGCGCCCATAGTGCCGACGCTCCTGTCCCTAACACGCCGTACCACTTGCGGCTAACTAGTAACCGCCATCCGCCAACTGCTATGACCCAAAAAACCTCGAAGCGAAAAATCACGTTTATCGGAGCCGGGAGCACGGTCTTCGCTAAGAATCTACTGGTCGACATTCTGTCGTATAAGGAGCTGGCGGATTCGGAAATTTGTCTATTCGACATCGACGTAGAACGGCTACGGACGTCGGAGGTGGTAGCTCGTCGGGTAGCACAGCAATTAAGTGCCGCCCCCAGGATCGGGATAACGACAGACCCGGCAAATGCGTTTGATGGCGCCAGCTACGCCATCAACATGATCCAGGTTGGCGGTTACCGGCCATGTACGGTAACCGACTTTGAAATCCCGAAGAAGTACGGGCTGCGCCAAACCATCGCGGACACGTTAGGGATCGGAGGGATTATGCGGGCGTTGCGGACGGTTCCAGTTCTGACCGAAATGAGCAGGGAGATGGAGCGACGCTGCCCTGAGGTAGTGCACCTGAACTATGTAAACCCGATGGCAATTAACTGCTGGGCCTTGGCGCGCTCCAGTCGCATCAAGACAGTTGGTCTTTGTCATAGCGTACAACATACGGCTGAGGAGCTAGCCGAAGACATCGGGATCCCGGTGGAAGAAATCAACTATGTGGTAGCGGGAATTAACCACATGGCTTTCTATCTGAAGTTCGAGCGGAACGGGGAAGATCTGTATCCGCGGATCCATCAGGTGGTAAACGAAGCTCTGGTACCGGCGGACAACCGGGTCCGGTACGACATGTTAACCAGGCTCGGTTACTTTGTAACGGAATCGAGTGAACATTTCTCCGAGTACGTACCGTGGTACATCAAACGAGGCCGAGAGGATCTCATCGAGCGTTATAATATTCCGCTCGATGAGTACCCTCGCCGGTGCGAAAACCAGATCGCGGGATGGCAGAAGCTGAAAAAAGATTTGGAATCGACCGATACCCCGTTGGCAGTTGAGCGCAGCGTTGAATATGGCTCGACCATTATTCATAGTCTGGAGACGGGTACACCGCGGGTAATATACGGAAACGTTCCGAATAATGATCTCATCTCCAACCTGCCGGTTGGCTGCTGTGTTGAGGTGCCGTGCCTGGTTGACAAGAATGGTATTCAACCGACCAGGATCGGGAATATTCCGCCGCATCTGGCTGCGCTGATGCAGACCAACATAAATGTCCAGGCGCTGACCGTAGAAGCGTTATTGACTGGTAAGCGCGAGCATATCTATCACGCTGCGATGTTAGATCCGCACACCGCGGCGGAGCTCGATCTGGAGCAGATCTGGCAGTTAGTGGATGATTTACTGGAGGAACACAAAGATTGGATACCGCCGAGTCAGTTCCGAGTTGGAAGTTCAAGGTTCGAGGCTCCGAGTTAACAGGCAGGATTTTCAGCAGAAAATGGAAGAGCATCTCGACCTTAAGGGGTCGGCGACGAACGGAACCTCGAACCTTGAACGTTGAACGTCGAACTTTAAGCCGTATCACCAGCAGGGACATTGCCAGTGCCGCCGGTGTATCGCGAACGACGGTTTCATTCGTCCTGAATGGAAAAGAGGCAGCCGGGATTAGCGCGGAAACGCGGGCGCGGGTGCTGGAGGCGGCGTCTGCCTTAGGGTATGTACCGAACTCAGCGGCTCGGATGCTGGTGAGCGGGCGAAGCCGGACGTTAGGGTTGGTGTTAGCTCATGGGGATTTGATGACCTTTGACGCGTACGCGCCGCCTTTGATGTTCGGAATCAGCCGGGTCTGTAACGCACGTGGATACAAGCTGTTGGTGGAAGCGGTTAAGGGGCGGGGCCGGCGAAACGCTTACGTTGATCTGGTCAAAAGCAAAAGCATCGATGCACTAATTGTGCTGAACTCCAGTGCGGCAGATAATGATTTAGTTGCGTTGATCGAATCGGGATTTCCGGTTGTCCTGATAGGCTCAATTGGTCACCCGGGAGAGAATGCGGTGCGATCGCATGCGGTGCGCGCGGCTGAACGGGCCACCCAGCATCTCCTCGATTTGGGGCATCGTCGGATTGCTCACATCGCCTATGCCCCGATGCGGTATGCAGGATCAATGGAACGCTACCAGGCCTTCGAACGAGCATTACAAAAGCGGAAATTGAAACCTGATCCGGACCTGATCGCCGATGGCGATTTCAGCATGGAGAGTGGCTATTACGCCATGCGCGAGATCCTGGGACGTAACCGGCGGTTTACCGCATTGTTTGCGGGAAACGATACGATTGCGATCGGCGCCATGGCCGCTTTGCGCGAGGCCGGTCTCTCCATTCCGAAGGACGTGGCCATAGTGGGTTTTGATGATCTGCCCATTGCGAGCTATTGCCAACCGGCCCTGACGACCGTCAACACGAACCCGGTGATTCATGGTGAGCAAGCGGCCTTAGCAGCCTTTGCGCTACTGGAAGG
The DNA here is from genome assembly GCA_019242435.1 of Verrucomicrobiota bacterium. Classification (GTDB taxonomy): domain Bacteria; phylum Verrucomicrobiota; class Verrucomicrobiia; order Chthoniobacterales; family JAFAMB01; genus JAFAVN01. The sequence continues at coordinate 3,945 of JAFAVN010000432.1, forward strand.
CCATCCGGTCGGCGTTCGCACCTGCGGATTTCCACTAAAGCTGGTCGTTAGAGAATCATGTGGCCAGCGAAGGAAACGCCCACCGCGAATAGATATTTAAAAACGACCGCGAATCTGAACACTGGTGCTTCAGCAATGACCAATCACCAATCCCTATCATTGCCATTCTTTCTTTAGCTGGGATCGGGCGACGGCGTGATCGCGCTTAGCTTGAGCGCGTTCTTGTTTCCATTGAGAAAGTCTTTGTTTCCATTGGTCGCGCATACGGGATGGTCGCAGAAAACCAAATTAGATCCTTCCACCAGTGTTTCGGCGGGTTCGGCTGTTTGTAAGTCGGTGCAAAGATCAAGGGTATCGGCCTTCATCGTGTAGCCCGGCCAGGAACTCAAGACGCTGTGCTGAATGGTTTCCAGCTCTGAGACCGTCCGAGGAAATACCACGAACGTTTTGCGCAGCTTAATGATTCCTTTTAACTCTTGCCGGTCAGTTAGATGATCCAGGGCGGAGGCGAACGGCCGGACCAGAACTTGT
>JAFAVN010000460.1 GCA_019242435.1 Verrucomicrobiota bacterium
GCAACGATAATGCCGGTCAGAAAACCGATTACTAATGAGACTAACATACCGCATAACAATGCGGCTACGATCGCGCCTGCCACCACCGGAGCCGGACTGGACGGATGGATCAGGTTGGTTAGCACAGCGGCCATAACCAGAGCGGAAAGATTGGCAGTCGAGATGATGGCGAGATTTAAACCGCCGCTCATCAAGGGCACCATCATGGCGAGCGACAGAATACCAAGCTCAGGCATCTGAAAAGCGATCGCGCGGATGGTATCAGCTGACAAGAAACGAGCCGGCGCGAGGCCTCCAAAGACTATTACCCCAATCACTACCAAGGCAGCGAGCATCGTGATGGTTGGATCGGCTGTGATCCAGCCCGTGAACCGGGGCCGCGAGGATGTGGCCGCACGAGACACCAGATCAGGCGGCATGACGCATCCCTCTTAGTTGGCGTTTGGCCGTATAAGCGGTAGCGGTTACGCTCACCAGTATGACCGCTCCGGTGACCACGCCAAACGCATAGGAAGACACGCCAAGCAGGGTGAGCCCGTTCTGCAGTACAGCTAACAGCAGAATCCCAAGAACTGTCCCGCTTACCGTCCCGATCCCCCCAGAGAGACTGGCCCCACCAAGTACGACCGCAGCCAGCACATCCAGTTCTCGTCCAATCAACGCATAAGGCACAACTTCCTCGACCCGATGCGCCTGTACGATACCGCCAATTGCCGCCATAAAACCGGAGTAACCATATGCCAGACATTGTAACCCCAGGATATTGCACCCCATTCGTTTCGCGCCTTCCGGATTTCCGCCGAGCCCGTAAATTTGGCGGCCAATCGGGAGCCGGCTCAATAGAATCAAGGTGACGAGCAGTGACAAGGCCGCCACGATCACCGGGAAAGGGATTGATAGAAATGACACATCAGTGGTAAACCAGTTAGGCAGGTTATAGATCGATTTTCCCTGGGTAACAAACATCAAGACGGAGAAATAGAAGGTCATCGTGGAAATCGTCACGATCACTGAGATAGCTCCCAGATAGTAAATCAGGAGCGCATTCACTGCCCCGAGCAGTGCACCGAATAGCCCTGCCAGGCCGAAAGCGATAAACCAGTTGCCCCCGAATTGCACCAGAATTACGGCCACCAGAAATTGGCTGACCGCAGCGATGGCCTCGAATGAAATGTCAATTCCACCCGAGATCAGAACTACCAGAAGACCGGCCGCCATGATGGCCATCACCGAATAGTTCTCCAACAAGTCACCGATATTGCTGAGCGTTAGAAAACCCGGAGAAAGCGCCGCGAAAAACGCTCCCATGATCAGAACGATGCTTCCGATCTGAACGTCATGACGATGAAAGGCGGCTCGCAGGTACTTAGGCACTGATCACCTCCCGGAGTTCCTTTTCGGTCACGGTTGCCGGATGAAATGATGCCGTGATCTGGCCGCCTAACATAACCAGGATTCGATGCGACTGATGCAACACTTCTTCTACCTCATCGGAAATGAGGATAATAGCCATGCCGCGTCCGGCTAAGCCGGCGATGATTTGATAGATTCCATCTTTGGCGCCGACATCCACACCGACAGTCGGCGAGTCAAGAATCAGAATCGATGGACTGGTCGCCAGCCATTTTGCGAGGACTACCCGCTGTTGATTGCCTCCGGAAAGCTGCTGCACCGGCTGGTCGGCTGATTTAGTTCTGATATGTAACTCTCCCAACCATTGGTCGATGGTGTTGCGCCGGCGGGCGCCGTCGATCAGGCCGAGGGGCCCGGTTAGTTTATTTAGAACTGAAACCACGATGTTATCCGCGATCGATTGAGGCATTACCAACCCAAGTGAAAGCCGATCTTCGGAAACGTACCCGATACCCGCTCGGACTGCTGCCCGATTGGTTTTTAACCGGACTGGTTTGCCTTTGACCCGGATCTCACCAGAGTCCGGCGGGTTCATCCCGAACAAGCTCAGCGCCAACTCCGTTCGCCCGGAACCAAGCCGGCCAGTGATCCCTAAGATTTCACCAGGCCGGACGGCCATGCTTACCCCTTCGTATTGACCTCGCCGGGTAAGTCCGTGTACCTCGAGAATTGGATCGGCAGTACCCGAATATGCAGGTTTCAGTGAAGAAGTGTATTTGTGACCGGTCATCAATTCGCTGAGATGATAACGATCTATTTCGCCGGCAGCGAAGGTCCCCACTTTTTGTCCGTCTCGCAACACCGTGACTCGCTCGGCAATCCGCATAACTTCTTCCAGCTTATGACTGACGAACACGGTCGCGATGCCGTGGCCCTTCAAGACATCAACGTTTTGTAACAAAGCATCGATCTCATGATGGGTGAGTGATGCCGTCGGTTCGTCCATTACGACCAGGCGAGCTTCAGCGGCCAGTGCCCGGAGGATCGCGACCAGTTGTCGGGCCGCTATTGGCAAGCGGCCGACCGCTTCGCCCAGGGGAAGATCGACTCCCAGCCTCGACATCACGCCTTTGGCTTGAGCGGCTATCCCTCGCCAGCGCACCACCCGGCCCGGATGTTCCAGGTGGCGTCTAAACACGATGTTCTCGGCTACGGAAAGATTCGGGAACAGCGATAGATCCTGGTAGATTATCTGGACTCCGGCCCTTTGTGATGCGGCAGGCGTAAGATGAGCATGGGCCTGTCCGTCGACCATGATCTCACCGCCGTCCGGCGCGTAGACTCCGGCCAGGATCTTGATCAACGTACTTTTCCCGCAGCCATTTTCGCCGGCCAGGCAATGCACCTCCCCAGGACGAATGGAGAAGTCGACGTTGTTCAGCGCGCGCACACCGCCAAAGTGCTTGCTGATGCCCAGCATTTCGATGAAGGCAGGGGCGGATTCGGAATGATCCTGGGCGGCGGATGAAGTCATGTACGTGTCACCTAGCCATAAGGCTTCGTCCTCGAACAGGTAGCGACCGTCCCACTACACCGTTTCCGCAAATCAATCGGCGATATTAACCGCGTGACTGGTACGCTTGCGCCACGAAATACAGTCGCCATCCGCGGGATTCTCCTCTGCACTCCGATATCGCCATATCGATCGAGTTCTGTACTCATGATCCCTCGCTGACGCACGCTCGCATCTGCTACCGTGGCGACTGCGCTTTGACGTGGAACCAGTTATACGACTTCGGATCATAGTTCGGCTTGGCAACCGCCCGGGCTTCGGCGGGACAGTCGCCGCTACCTAGGCGGCTGCCCACCTTACTTTCAAGGCAATCGATTGCCGGCTGCCGTCTCTACAACCCTAACGCAATCAACTGATCAACCGTGTCCTTATTTACCTCTTGATATTTGATTACCCGAATGACGTGGGTATCAGAGTCAACGGTCGCTTTGCCTAGACCTTTGATATCAACTCCGTCCGTAATAGGTGTCCCGTCGATCACCATCTTCGCGACGTTCACGATTGCTTCGCCGGCTTGTTCCGGATTCCACATGAAACCGTCCAGGATGACTCCCTCTTTAATCAGTTTTTGGCCTTGGGACGGGATGCAGACGCCGACCAACGATATCTTACCGACCTTGCCTTTTTCTTTGATCGCCCGACCGGCGCCAATCGGCCCGAGGCTGCCAAATGTCAGTATCCCTTTCAGGTTGGGGTGCGCCAACATCATGTTGATGGCGGTCTTGTAGCTATCATCAACGCTCTCGGCAACGCCGAACCGATCCGCGACCAGTTTCATTTTTGGATAATGCTCTTTCTGGTAGGCAATGGCGGCGTCCGCCCACAGATTGTGGAGTGGCACGGTCAATGAACCGACGTACACGATATACTCGCCTTCCTCTCCCATGGCCTTGGCGAGAGATTTCATATGGATCTCGCCATATTCCTTATTATCAATCATCTCGATATCCCACTGCGCGCCTTTCTGGCCGGGAGATTCGTGGGTAATAACGGGAATACCCGCCTCTTTGGCCCGGTCGAACACGGGCTCAAGCGCTTTGGCATCGTTCGGAACTACTGCGATCAGCTTCACTTTTTTGGCGATCAAGTCTTCGACCGCCCGCACTTGCTGTGCCGGATCCGCCGTGGTTGGACCGACCATATAAGCATTCAGGTTATCTTCTTTACCGGCTTTCTGGATACCTTTCTCCATGGCGTTAAACCAGGGGATACCGCCGATCTTTACCACCACCGCGACGTCATCCGCGGCGAACACTTGACTGACAAGTGCTGAACAGGAGAGAGCGAGCGCAGCGAATGCTGCGCGATTCAGGGGGACAAGCATGGTTGTTCTTGTTGTTTTTAATGAGTTGCCGCTCACCCCTCAGGGGGATGAGCAGATCCGTTCATTGCTTGACTAAACATCGGTGGGTCCTTCCTGGCTGAAGCCAATCCGGACAACAATGTATAATCGGAGCATTCGAGGAAATTCATCGATTCGGGGGAGGCCGATGAAAGGATTAGTTAAACGATTTAATTCGTTCGACGTTTTGGATTACGCGAGCGCCTTTGTCAAGCCAACTGGACGAGAAATGAGGCCTGAGGAGTTAAGGAGTTCGAGCAGTTCAAGGAGTTGCCGGAGTTCAAGAACATTGGCTTACCGGCCGACAGGATTCGACGCCATCTCCCACACCTCGGTTAAAACGGCCCACCCTAGGTCGGTGAAAACCTCGGTGTTATTTCTATCCCCGTCCGACATATGGCATCTTGGTTGCCATTACCGTCATAAACTGAACATTGGCCTCAAGCGGGAGGTTTGCCATATAGAGAACAGCGTCGGCCACAATTGATACATCGATCAACGGCTCCGGGCGAATTGAGCCATCTGCCTGCAGGACCCCGTCCGCCATTCTTACCGCCATTTCGGTCGCGGCATTGCCAATGTCGATCTGGCCACAAGCGATGTCATATTTTCGCCCATCCAACGAGGTCGATCTGGTCAGACCGGTCACCGCATGTTTGGTCGCCGTGTAAGGCGCTGAGTTCGGCCGCGGCACATGCGCTGAGATCGAACCATTGTTAACGATCCTGCCTCCCCGTGGCGTTTGGCGTTTCATGATCCGGAATGCCTCCTGCGTACAAAAGAAGGGGCCGCTCAGGTTTGTCTGTAAGACGCGCTGCCACTGTTCGTCGCTAATGTCCTCAAGCTCAGCAGCCGGGATCCCCGCCCCGGCATTATTGAATAACACATCCAACCGTCCAAAATGCTGCTCCGTTTTATCGAATAGAGCGCGCACCGACGAACGATCGGTAACATCTGCCGAAACTGACAAGGCTTGCGCCTCATCTAGACCGGCGAGCTTTGCCGTTTCCTGCAGAGCGTCCATTCGTCGACCAGCCAGAACAACCCGGTAGCCGGCACGCAAAAAGGCGAGCGCAACCGCACGGCCAATGCCGCTACCGGCCCCGGTGATTAAAGCGATTCTCGAGGAATTGGAGTTCAATGCAGTGCGGGAGTGCAGAAGTTCAGGAGTTCAGGATGCTGACAACAGACAGAGTGGACCAAATGGACACGCCGGTACTGCTGCACTCCTCTATTTCTGATATTTCAATTTCTTCCCGTCCGGTGCGGGTTGAGCGTAATCATCCGGGTGCGCTAGATCGCTCATCTCGGAGCCAACGATGGAACGTTTCTCTTCTCTCAGGCTCGCGTTGTAAACTTCGGTGTTTGTATCAACTATGGTCGGCTGAATAAAGATCAACAGTTCCGTCCGATTTTTGATACGAGTCGTATATTTAAACAAGTGACCTAAGTATGGGATGTTATCTATGTAAGGAATACCGTTATCCGTCTTTTGAATATTATCCTGGATAAGCCCACCTAGTACGATAGTGGCCCCGCTCGGAACCGTCACAGTCGTGGTCAGACGCTGACTGTTAACGATAGGAACCTGGTTTCCGGAAATATTGACGTTGGCGCCCAGGCTGTCGTTAATTTGCGCGATTTTCAGCGTAACTTCGTGATTCGAGTTAATCAATGGGATGACCTCAAGCCGGAGCTCGACGTCTTCGTACTGCACTGTTGACTCCACTGAAGCCACATTGTTCGTGCTAACCACTCCGGTGCCCGTGGCTACGTTGGATAGCGTTGTTCCCGGAATGGGTACTTGTTGACCAGAAGCAATCACCGCTCGCTTGTTATTTGAGGTATAAACCGCGGGGCGCGCCAGGATAGTAAAGTGACTCCGGGTATCCTGAGCACGGACAAAAACGCTGACGGCGTCCCCAATCGCGCCATAAATGGCCAATCCTTGTAGCCCCGGGACGGCGGCGGTCGTTAAGATCTGCCGGGGATTGATAACCACATTGCCGTTCGAGTCAATGATCCCTGGCGTATTTAAGTTAGCCGATGCGGCACCGCTACTCCCGGAGATCTTTTTGAACGTCTGGGCCCAATCAACGCCGAAATCGGTCTCTCCATTCAGTTGCAGCTGGCCGATCACCGTCGACAAATAGACCTGTTGAGGGTGATGATCCAAACGCTCGAGCAGCATCCTGACCTTCCGGATACTCTCCGGCGGTCCGATCACAATGATCTTGTTATCCTTGGCATCGGAGATCACTCGCGTCCTACCCACAACGAGTGACTGCGGACCCAGTTCTTCGTTTGGGTCTTGTAACAGATCTTGGCCGGCTTGCATACCGCCGGGAGAACTGTTCGTAGGACTGAAACCACCAGGGTAGCTGGACCCCTGGGTATTAGTATTACCGGAAAGGTTGACGCTTCTCTGCTGCTGTTGTTGTTGTTGCTGCTGCTGCTGTCCCGTAATTCCCCCGCCTTGAGCCTGCTCTTTTTCTCCTGTTTCAGTCAGTAGATCCTTCAGCACGGGAAGCACATCCCCGGCGGCAACATATTTTAGCTTGTACTCCAATGGCATCTCGGCCGCATTGGGCTGGTCGAACGATTCAATCAGCTCTCGCAACTGCGGCATGTTCTGGGGCCGGGATATCACTAAAATGCGATTAGTTCGAGCGTCAGCTACCAACTGCGCCTGTAACCCATTAATTCCGGATGAGCCCGAATAGCTAACCGGAACATTGCCTTGGGCTACGGGCGGCTGTACGCCCTGACTCTTTTGCTGGTTTTCGAAAAGTTTATTCAAAGTATCCGTAACCCGCTCGGCATCAGCCCGGATCAATTGAACGAATTCAGTGGCGGTGGCTGTCGGTGGCACGTCGATCAGCTCTTTCAAGCCGATCAGCGTCCTTATTACGCTGGTGCTTTCGGTGATGACTACCGCTTGGGCACTATTCACCGGAACAAACGATGTATATGCCCGCGGCAAAACATGGGTCTGGAAAACCGTGAGCGCTTCAGCTGCCGAGATATAGTTCAACGGCATATAATAGCTCACGATTTGTTCATTCTGCGGAAGACTATCCGGGGTAGTATAAAGACGTATCCCTTCACTACGCGGATTCTTACCGGTGTTCAGGTTGATTATTTTGATCGAGTTCTCGGATGGTCCGGGAACAAACGCGTAATTATTCAGTAACAAAGCGGCTTCGATCAAGCGGACCGCTTGTTCGGCAGGCACCTTATCAGGAACCAGGATCGTGATCGGGACGGCATTAGCGCTTAAATTACTGTCTTGGATGATCGTTTTGCCGGTAAGTTCCTGATATATCTGCAGGATCGCATTGATGCTACTGTTAACCGCAGACAGGCTGACGGTAGCCGGAGGATCTTTTGCCGCGGATCCAACTTTATCCTGAGCCCTGCCGTAGTTACCCAAACAGCAGACGAAAAAGGTAAGAAAAAGGAAGTTTCGTATCTTCATGTCAGGAGTCATTATCTGACTCGGCAGCTTCATTCTGCTGAGCCGGGTTTTGCGTCGGTACAGGTGTGGCCAATGTCCGCCGGTGCCGAATTTGTCCAGGGGTAGGCGGTCCACCGGGGTTATTGGGAGCTTGATTGGGCGGGATGAATGCCTGGCCGGGGCCACCTGGCCGTCTCGGCGCATTAGGATTGAATCCGCCCCGTGTTCCAAGCGGCACATTGGGTAAAGCTGGATTCTGGCCCGGGATCTGCCCGTTTGCGGTTGTGACCTGGTTTACGTTTGCCTGTTCAAGACGAAACTTCACAACCCCCTCCTCTTTTCCGTTGCTGAGCTTGGCCTCGGTCAAGCTTGGATTCTTGTTGGCCGTAACCGAAATGAGCCGCAACCCATCCGGGTTATCGCTCCCGTCTTTGGTTATCTTTTTGACGTCGTTGGTATCCGTGTCCTGCACAAAGACGATATCTCTGTCCTTAGCCTGGAGCCAGCTAAGCAGGACCAGCTTGGAAAACACAGAAGGTGCCGCTTGCGCGGCCGCTGGGGTAACCAGGGTGAACGGATTGCGCTCCCAAATCTGTTGATACCGGCCGACATCGAACCCTTTCGGCAATGGCTCATCAGCCCGGCACACGCCGGCCAGTGTGCAAGATCCGATCAGCACGGCCGCAACCGCTGGAAGCATCATCAATCCGCTGTTGCCGGATTTGACCCGCGGGAATCGCTGTTTTTCAATACTCCAATGCCGTGTCACTCCATTCGCCATGCTGCTCGAGGACGACGACGGGGATGAGCACGAAGCCGTGGCGAACATAAGCCACATTGACGGTGCTTTACCGGCGTTTCCCTCGTTCCCTTGGTTCTGGGAGGTTAAACACATAGCCCTCTTGTTACTCTCTTTTTAAGCATGCGGCGAGTACCATCGCGCAACTTCTAATTCCAGGTCCACTGCGGGCGGTTTCTCCTGACTTTTGAGGGATAGATTGGTGACGGCCTGAAATTTCTCCGGCTGCTGGATGTCAACCAGCCAGCGGACGACATCTTCGAGCGTACCCGTTACCTTCAGCCGGACTGCAACGGCCTTGTATTCCGGAGTGCTCTTGGCGTCGGCGAAGCTTTGTTCCTGGATCGTCAGCTTGTGATTCTGGGCACTGGCGGTCAAGGATTGCAGCAGCTCGGATTGTGGAACTGTGCCGGTCGCCACTCGCGGCTGTTTTTGATCGATCCACTGTTTTCTATCGAGCCAGAACTGTTTTTCCCGAAGCCAGATCTGGTCCGTATTCGCACTTGCCTCCAGATCGCTGATTTTGAGGGTCAAACCGCTCGAGATATCGAGCAGATAACTGATCAGGTAGAAGCTTCCCATTAAGAAGACGGCGATTCCGAGAACCGTGAGCAGGCGCTGCTCGCTTTTAGTCCACTTTCGCACCAGTGGGTTCTCCTTCTATGATGAATTCTGCTCTTCCGTCAGGCCGCAAGCTGGGACTCTTCATATCCCATTGAAAAAGCTTCAGGCCGGGACTTTGCTTGATGTCTTGATGAAGCTTGAATGCAGCTGCCGCGGTACTGGCTTCGCCCCGAATGATCACTTTTCCTTTCTCGATCTGGAAAGCAGTTAACCGCATCCCTTGGGGCGGCAGTAAGCTCGCCACTTGGTGCAGGAGTTCGACGGCATACAACTTCGGATCCACCGCCCACTCGACTTTTTTCCATTGGTCGGCGGTATTCTGAATGGCTTTGACCGTCGGCAGCTCAGCATAGATTTGGTTTTGCAACTGAGCGATCCGCCTCTGCTGCCAGAAGATGTAGCCGATAATCCCCAGAATGCAGCATAAGTAAATCCCGGCGGCGGCGGCGATAAGGCGCCGGATCCTTCGGCGGCGCTTCGCTTTCTCGTGCAGCACCGCAACTTCCGGTGGCAGCAGATTGGATGTCCTGGCCGGTAAATTCGGCGGCGGAACCGACTCTCGAAATACTTTCAGAGAAAGTCCCTTCTGGAGCCGGTCTGTCTCGTCCTCCGTGAAGTCACCCCAGACTGCTAGCCCTAACAGATCGTGCAGGAGTCGCTGGGACTCGAGCTGCAACAAGGCACAGCGAATCTCATTGATAACTTCGTCGGAAACTTCCTCGGCCGATAATACCTGGAAATGAATCGGATCCCGGCCTCGGGTAACCGTGATCGCCAGCCGCTGGCGTTCCCGCCATAGAATTAGTCTATCCTGAGGCAGCGGCAGGGTGAATGGAATCGGCTCGAATCGTTTTGCCTTTTCAAAGGCAAGCTCCGGTCCAAGCTCCGAAAGTAGGACTGTGGCGAGCGCCAGCGACTTATCTTCCTTGGATTCCAAGACTCGTACATCCAGGGTTGAAGGCGCATTTTGGCGTTGAACCAGCCCTCTCTTTTCCAGCTGCAGCTGCACGATCTCCGGCACAACTTCTTTTTCCAGTGTGGGCACCCAGGTGGCGTAGCTGACAGTGTAGCGCAAAGGAAGCGCCACGATGGTGTCGCCCCCGGCTTGTTTTGGGCTCCCCAGGTGACGAACAAATTGAGCGCGCTTCGACGGTGGAAAACTCCAGAGCTCCCAGTCATCGTCCAAGCAGCGAACGAGTGAGATTTGGCTGCGCTCTATCTTTCCTCCCATACCAAGTAAGACACCGGAATCGAGTTTCTCTTCGCAACTACTGAGATGGTAGTCGAGTATTTGCCGACAATCCCGGTGCTATCGATCCGGTCCACCGAGCTGTTCAAGCTTAGCAGGTTTTGGACGAGCTGGAATTGTTGCTGATTCATTCCCAGTTGCAGCATGACATCGTTCAAATTCTGATAGGGTTGATCGTCGCTTGTAAATGGTATTCCATCCGGCCCCCAAATATGCCGTACAAACTGGTTTGCCTGTGCCTCGGTTACACCGGTGACCAAAGCGATCATCTCAGGGCTGGCCAGATTGACGTCGATGGTGCCGTCGCTCCAGACCGTGAAATATTGGGCCCAGTCCGGTTTTGCCTCTGCGATCGGCGCGAATCCCGGTACCTGAGCCATTTCCTCGACAGCCTGGAAAGGGCGAACTAACTGAATCTGAGGCTGTTGGGTACCGCCTTGAATCTGTTGTCCTTCCTGGGTCTGCTGAGACGGAGCAGCCTGCACATTGCTCCCGACCGGCTGGATTTCCTGGTTGCCGTTCGTCCATTTTTTTAGCCCGTTGATCGCCTCGTTTACGGCCTTCAGCGGCACGTTCCATTTTAGAAACAGCGCTTCCAGAATGTCGTCTCTGCCTTGTTCCAACAAAGTGTTGATATTCAGTTTTGTAGATTCGCTACTGATAACGACGTGAAATTCCCCGCTCGGTTTG
>JAFAVN010000041.1 GCA_019242435.1 Verrucomicrobiota bacterium
CGGCTCTCAGCGCTCACCTGTTAATTCTCACCGTCTTCGGTCCCTGCGTCTTTGGTCACTGGCCGTGACCGCGATGGTTTTTCTCCAACTCGTGCTAGGCGCATCGATGCGTCACTCGCACGCGGGGCTTTCAATTACCGATTTCCCGTTGAGTTATGGCCGGATTTTTCCTCCATTGGATGCCCCCAGCGTGGCCGGGATTAACGAGATGCGCGGCGCCGCGGCTCAGCCTTATACCTCCGCTGGATTGATCTTGTTACAGTATGTGCACCGAATTTGGGCCATCTTCATAGTTGCTGGTATCGGCCTCACAGCGACGCGTCTTTTGCGTGACAAATCGATGCCCGTTTTCTTCCGCCGGTTGGCCGCTGTTTGGATCGGCTTAGTGATTGCGCAGTTCTGTCTCGGAGCTTGGACGGTCCTCAGCAACAAAGCAGCGGATATCGCCACCGCGCACGTGGCATTCGGGGCTCTCACGCTTGTGACTGGGGTTCTTCTCTGGGTTGGACTGACCGGCCTGCTGCTTTCCCGGTCCACAGAACTATTGCGTCCGGCAGTGCAAAGGAATATCGAACTGGGTACGGTATGAGCATTTTTAGACCTGCTACGCGCGCAATCCATAAAAAGTGCTTTGGAATAGTTCGGCCCTTTATTCGCCCGAAGAACCTCTTTCCAGCGCCGGCACGAAATGAACCTGGAACATTGAACCCGGAACTCAGAGCCCGGAACGCCCAATGAGCACAGTATCGGAACAGCCGCGTGTACACGACCTGGAAGGGCCTCGGCCGAAGTTGCCGGTTGGCACCTTGGTTTCAGACATCCTGGTGCTGGTGAAAGCGCGGCTGACTCTGATGGTGATCGTCACCACGCTGATCGGCTTTCTTTTTGGCTGGCATGGCCCCGTCGATGCCTGGCTTCTTTTCCATACCTTATTCGGAACATTCCTGGCAGCAGCGGGCGCGTCCGTCCTGAACCAGGTTTTTGAGGCCGAGTATGATGCGCTTATGCGCCGGACGAAGAATCGGCCAATCCCAATGCACCGGATTTCGCGCGATAACGGACTTTTCCTCGGAATCACCGCCAGCGCTGTGGGAGTGGTCTACCTCAGCATAACCACAAATATTCTAGCTGGCTTACTGGCGGCACTGACTATAGGGACTTACGTTTTTGTTTACACCCCGCTGAAACGAGTAACCACGTTAAACACGATTGTGGGAGCCGTCCCCGGGGCTCTACCGCCAGTCATCGGTTGGGCCGCGGCCCGCGGGGACGCCGACTTCGAATGCTGGATCCTGTTTACGATTCTGTTTCTTTGGCAGATGCCGCACTTTCTGGCGATCGCCTGGTTATACCGCGAAGATTATCGCAAGGCCGGGTTCTGCATGCTGAGTGGTCGAGATACGGATTGCCGGCAGACGGGCCGGTTGGCGCTGCTTTATAGCATGGGGCTGATCTCAGTCAGTTTGTTACCGTTCGTACTGCGTCTGACCAGCTTCTGGTATGTTCCCGTAGCCTTGTTGACCGGAGTCGCCTTTTCGATTGCGGCCTTTGTTTTTGCGCTTTCCGGTACTGAGCGAGCCGCGCGGCGCCTCTTTCTGGCATCGATCATTTATCTGCCGGTGACACTCGGATGCCTGGTGCTAGCTCGGTTGTAAATGGACGAAGAAACAAGAAAACGGAACCGCCGCGTGCTGATTGCTCTCCTCATATTTGCTGTCGCGCTGACCGTGTTAGTTTTACTCTGGAAAATGTCTATTTATCACAGTCCCTGACCATGAGCTCCCCCGCTATTAGCATTGGTTCCGTTCACAAGCCCGGTCCGAACATTGTTCGTTTTGGTATGCTCACCTTTCTGGCATCCGAGGCGATGCTCTTCTCCGGGCTGATCTGTGGCTATATGGTGCTGAGAGGAGGGGCCGGCTCGAATTGGCAGATGCCCGAAGCGCTGAAAAATGGGTACACGCTGATAAAGACCTTGATTGCTACGGGTTGTCTGCTGGCCAGCAGTTTTACACTGCATTTCAGCGAGGCCCGATTGATCAAGCAAGTCAAGGGCGGGAAGCTGTTGTTAGCGCTAACTATCCTGCTCGGCGTGCTCTTTCTCAGCAATCAAGCGGACGAATGGAGGAATCTTTTTCATGAAGGTTTCTGGTTCAACACGGCCGGAATTATGGGTTCCAGTTTCTTTGTGCTTACCGGCTTCCACGGCTGTCACGTGGCTATCGGCGTTATATTACTGATTGTCACGCTGATCCGAGCGCTTACCGGTAAGGTTACTCCGCAAAAGCACGGGTTCCTCGAGTGCACAGGTCTGTATTGGCATTTTGTCGACATTGTGTGGGTCTTCTTGTTTACGATCTTGTATATCTTGTAACGGCTCCCTTCGCTTGCCCACACCGGAGGGGAGCCGCTTGATCGAGAACGGGCTATAAAGGAGATGACGACTCGTGCGAATCGCTGCCCCCAGCAGAGCGTTGAAAAATGGCTCCGGAGGAGCCAGATCTTTATAGATCTCGGCGCAAAAAAAAGACCAGCTTCGTAGGAGCGGTATCTGTTGGGGAAGATGGTCTCCTTCGGGTGAATGGCCTTGGATGCCGCTCCTAGCGGAGCTCATCGCCTCTAGGTTACGGTTGCTATAAAGATTTAGCTCCTACGGAGCCGTCTTGGGCTCGGCCTAAAACGGGGTCGAGAAACCACCTCACGTTTTCGACGGCCTGCTACAAAAGAAAGCTCCGGAGGAGCCAGATCTTTATAG
>JAFAVN010000241.1 GCA_019242435.1 Verrucomicrobiota bacterium
GCCGTCCCACCAGTCGCTCACCGGTGGCAATAGGTACGCGGACTTGATGCCTGACCTCACAAAGCGCATCTACATTTTCGGGTGGAACCGGTTCTTCACAGAAGTAGGGCCGAAACTCGGTGACGGCATTAATGTACTCGATCGCCATTGCTGGATAGGTACGGCCGTGAAAGTCGATCATAATATCGATTTGATCTCCTACCGCTTCCCGGAGCTTTTCCATCAGGCGAGCAAATTGTTTGACTTTCGGAATACCTTCCAGTGGCTCTGAATAAGGAACGAAAACCACTTTCACAGCCGTATAACCCTGGGCGATTACCTTGAGAGCGAGATCGATCAGAGGACCAACATCGAAGGTTTCGTAAACCGACTTCATGTTGCCGCCGCCGAGATGGGTGTACATGCGGACTTTGTCGCGTACCTGTCCACCAAGCAGTTCGTAAACGGGGACACCCAGGAGTTTTCCTTTGATATCCCACAGCGCTTGTTCGATAGCCGAAATCGCGCTCATGCCGATCACCCCGAGACGCCAGAATGATTGTCGGTACATTTTCTGATAGATATGCTCGATCCGGCGCGGATCTTCGCCCACGACCACTGGGGCGAAATCTTCAATAGCGCCTACCACAGCCCTTGTCTTCCATTCAAGGGATCCTTCGCCCCAGCCATACAAACCAGCTTGATCTGTTTCGAGCTTGCAGAAAACCCAGTTCCGCATCTCGGCATTGACAACCACTGTTTTGACGTTTGTGATCTTCACTAGGGGTTAGGAATCGAAAATAGAGCGGTTCACTGTAAACCGAGGTGCCCGGCAAGTGCGTAAGCCAGTTCAAGATGGACCGGCTCAGGCCATTCACCCAGTTGCGGACCCAGCGTGAGACAAGCTTCGCGCAGATCGGTGGTGCCGGCGGCTCTCAGTAAATGTGCGGCCCGATCTACAAATGCGCGGCTCTCGTTACAGAACTCCGCAATCTCTTTGCCGTGTTTGATTGGCCAATGGCAACTGACATAATAATCAAGATCAAGGTGCTCGATAAATTGGCACGTTTGCAGATAGGTTTCGGGATAAAGGTAGGTCGGGCATAGCGCTGGTTTACCGGTTACATCCAAGTAGACGGATCCCTGTATGGCATCGCCACCAAACAACGTCCGGTGTCGGCGGTCAAGCAAACCAAGATGCCCCTTGCTGTGGCCGGGGAGATAAACTACTTCTAGATCCCAATCGGGACTTAATCGGATACGTTCTCCGCCGCGAAAAGTGAGATCGACAGGCTGAGCTTCTCCCAGGTCGCGCATGATCTTGCGGGCAGTCTCTTCTGGATAGGACACACCCACGTCGCGGTAGGCGTCGTATCGGGTATGAAAGAGGATTTTCGGATCATCGATCGCTTCGCGATCGGCATCACCGCAGCCGAGCAGTGCCTTTGGTGCGAACTGCTTCACGCCCGCGTTTCCACCCACATGGTCGGAATCGGGATGGGTGTTGATGATGAAACGAAGATCGGCAGCGTTGACACCGAGCTCAGCAAACCCGGGCAGAATCAGGTTGTCGACGTGTTCGGCGCATCCGGTATCGAGCAACAGCGCACCATAAGCGCCGCGGAAAACGGGTAGATACAATGGCCGCAGGCCGACTTGGCCTTGCAAAAGATAGACATCATCGAAGAGCGGTTTAATGGTAGCCGGCGGGGAGGGGTTTTGTTCCGGGGTAGCCATGTGGGGGGAGGGAAGCTTGACTGTTATATTTTGATATTTCTCAGACAGTGCAAATTGAATGTCCGAACGTCGGCCAGGCTGGAATCGCAGATAGCAGATCTCGTTGACGGCGTTGCCGTTCATTTATTCTCGCGGTTGGCGGCCCTGGACGGCGTAACCGCCGTCGCAGCGAATGTCGGTAGCGGTTATATTGGCGGCTTCCTCACTTGCCAAGAAAACAAACACGGCTGCCACTTCCTCTATTGAACCAACCTTTCCTCGAGGGTGTAGATGATCGAACGCAACTCTAGCCTTTTGTGGGTCCGTCGCATTTTCGGCAAGGAACCGATGCAGCATCGGGGAGTCCACCGTGCCGGGAGAAACGGTATTGACCCGGATACTATCTACGGCGAGCTCGATGGCCTGGCCTCGAGCTAGAGCCATCAGGGCGCCTTTGGTAGCTCCATAAACGGTAATACCGGGATGTCCATTATGGCCGGTCGCGCTTGCCATATGAATAATCGAGCCGCCTCCGGACTCGCGCATGTGCGGGATAACGAACCGCGTGAAAAGAATGGGGGCACGCAGGTTGACCTGTAAAATCGAATCGATAGTATCGGGTTCGATGGCATCCGCCGGCACAACCGGCATGACGGCGGCATTGTTGACCAGACAATCAATTCTCCCAAACCGATCGCTTACTTTGCTGACAAACGATCGGATGGCATCCGGATCACGCACGTCCAGCGGTTCCGAAATGACTTCTGCCCCGGCGTCTCTGATGATGACCTCTGTCTCACGGACAGTAACTTTGTTCAGGTCGCATACTGCCAATTTCGCGCCCTCTTTTGCAAAAGCTAAGGCGATCCCCCGACCGATTCCGTCACCGGCACCCGTGACGATGGCGACTTTGTTAGTGAGTCGATTCATAATGTGAAAAGTTAGGAGCTAAACTCTAGGAGCTGAAAGGCTGTCGGTTAGGAAAGTTTCTATACAAGGCGCTTCAGTTATTGCGAGCAGTCTGGTTAGCGTTCATCCAAGAAGCCGTCCTTCTGAGGTTCACCCAACAGGTCGACAGTCGGTATACCAAGTGACACGATTTCCCGAGCTAAGCTAGGCTGGTCTACCCGCATGAGAATACCATCAACCCGGTATTTTTTCAGGAAATCGGGAATCGATTGTTTGAAATTTCGTTCCTGGTACATAGTCCGCCAATACGGATGCTGCGCGGCGAATTGCGCTACCCCACGACAGATACCGCGTCCGTATGCGCGCGACGTCTCAACCAGGAGCGCGACTGCTTTTTGCCGCGGCGAGTCGGATGATTTCATCTACCACTCAGCCACAGAACCGTCTTGATGTCGCCACACCGGGTTTTTCCAATCGTGACCTTTTTTAGCGGCGGCACGTACCGCTTCCTCATGTATCTCAATACCCAGGCCCGGCCCCTCCGGAATGTCAACATAGCCGCCCGTGTATTTGAATATAGATGGGTCAACCAGGTAATCACTAAACTCTGCACCTACGTTATAATGGATGCCGAGACTCTGCTCTTGAATGAAGGCGTTCGGGACACAGCCATCTAACTGGAGGCTGGCGGCAAGCGTGATCGGCCCAAGCGGACAATGTAGCGCAATGGCGGTGTCGTATGCTTCGGCCATTGCGCAGATTTTGTGAGTCTCCGTGATTCCGCCGGCATGAGAAACATCCGGCTGGACGATGTCGACTACTCCAGTGCAAAAGAAGCGTTTGAAGTCCCATCGGGTGTAAAGCCGTTCGCCCAAGGCAATCGGGGTGGTGGTATGGCGAGCAACTTCAACCAGGGCCTCCAAATTTTCCGACAGCACGGGTTCTTCAATGAACATGAGCCGAAACGGATCCAGTTCTTTGACCAACGCTTTTGCCATTGCCCGGTGGACCCGGCCATGGAAGTCTACCGCGATGCCGAAGTCGTTTCCGACTGCTTCTCTGACTGAACCGATCCGGCGGACAATCTCATCTAATTTGCCTGGTGA
>JAFAVN010000161.1 GCA_019242435.1 Verrucomicrobiota bacterium
TAAAATCGGTAACCTCACAATAGAGGTGGTAGAGGGCACGTGGGGTCCGCTACCCCTAGATTGGGGTGCCGATACTCCTCTGACAGAAGACTGAGAGGCACAGGTACTTGCTCGCCGAGCCTTGGCGGTCACAGCCAACACCATCGACGTGGCTTAGCACTTTCCAAACAGGAGAGGTTCCAGCCTGGTTCATTCGCTTATTCAGAAATCGACTCGGTCTGATTAAAAAACGACAAAATTTTCTTGCCGATGTTACATTTTTTTAAGAGAAGTGATCGGGAAGGGAGTGGTTACGAGTCATCGAGCCATTCAGCGGTAAATGGCTCAGGCTGTGGGCCTCGAAAACTTGTCGTGGACCGCTTTCCTCCAGTGCATTTTGCATTAAAAATTCGCCGTGACAATCTTCGGCGAATTTTGTTCAAAAAATTTGGCAATATTTCTTAACCAATCGTTCGGTTGGCGCAGAACCCGCTCAGTTTTTTTCAGAGGATATGGGCCCTAGGGGCCGAATAACCCAATCACCTTGAAGGAACTTAACCCCCAGAAATTTGGGATCGGCTCAATCAAGAAAGAATCATTTGATGATTAAGAATCGATATCTCCGTACGGTGGCGTTTGCGACCGTAGTTCAGTTAGTAGCCCTGTTCGGGTTGCGGATTCCCGCCCACGCTCAGACTCCCTCAGCGGCGACCGGCACTGGCGTAAGCCAGAACACCGGTAACGAGCTCCAGCAAGTCACGGTTACCGGTTACCTTATCCCGCACGTTGGAGATGGTCCGCAGCCAGTGACAAGCTATGACCAGACTTACATCACAAAAACGGGGGACCAACAGGTTGCGGATGTTCTGCAGAGTCTTCCAGCCGCTACGGGCAATGTGAACCCGGGTTTTATACCCGGATTCGGTTTCCAGCCCGGCGCCGCTTCGATTGCGCTTAAAGGTCTGCTGCCCAACGATACTTTGGTCCTGGTAGACGGACTTCGTATGCCGGCCTACCCGTTCTTCCAGTTCACGCCGGCTAGCGGTCCGTTCCTCTTCACCGACATCAACAGCATTCCGGTGGGTGCGATCGATCGCGTCGATATTCTGAACGACGGAGGCAGCGCTACCTACGGAACCGACGCAGTGGCTGGGGTTGTCAACTTTATTACCAAAGATCAGTACAACGGCGCCGATATTTACAATTATTACGGGATCAGCCAGCGTGACGATTATGAGGTTTACCACGCTGCGTTTACCGGTGGGATTGTTCAGCAGTTAGGTCAGGATTCCAAAATCAGCATCCTCGGCGTGTTCGATTATTATGATCAGAGTCCGGTGGACGCCATCGATCGCTCGATGACGGCGTTAAATTACTCTCGCTACAGTTTCAGATACCCGAATGCGCCGGTTTTTCCGGGTTTAACTGGCCAGTTTACGGCGTTAGCTAGTAATCCGGCGACTGGCGTTACTAAGGGACAGTTTCTCCAGCCCAATCCGGGGTTTAACGGGGTGAACCCTACAATCGCCGACTTTAACAGTAATAGTCCGCAACAATCATTCAGCATCCAGGGTCTGCAGGTTTATCCGCGGGAACAGCGGATCGGCGGCTTAGTAAAGATCGATTACGAACCGACCAGCTGGTTAAAGCTCTATGACAGCTTTCTGGTTAATCGAACCGAGGAGGTGAGCACTTACGGCCCGAACCAAGGTACGTATGGTGGCGGATTCTCCGGGGAAGTCCTCACCGTTCCGGCTAACAATCCGTACAACCCGTTCGGCGTGCCACTTCAAGTCGGCCCTCAAGCGTTTAACGAATTCGGCGTCCTCAGAACGGACACGGTCGTCACCACTTTCCGGGAAGTGATCGGCGGCACGATCCAGTTGCCGCACGGCTGGTATATCGATTCCAACTGGCTCTACGGTGAGAGCGACGGAACCGAGACGATGCATAATTTCTTCAAGTTCACCGGCCTGCAGCAGGCGTTAAATGGCACCCTGCCAGGTAATGAGGGACAATTCTTCAATCCGTTCGCAGACGAATCGGTTGCCGGTCCCAACCGGGTTTTTTACGGAAACAACCTATTGATTGACAGCATCTTCGAAAACATCCGCACGGATATTATGCAATTTCATACCGCCGCGGGTGGCACGCTTTGGGATTTACCATCGGGTCCCCTCAGCGTCGCAGGCGGATTCGAATATCGCAGCGAAGATTATATCATGAATGACGACCCGTTCAGCAAAGCGGGTAACCTCACTGCGCCTCAATTTCCGATTGGTACCTTGACCAATGCGCGTCGTTACATCTGGAGCATCTTCGGCGAGGTCGACATTCCGATCGTGGGCGGCGCTTGGTCTTGGCCTGGACTTCGCTCGATCGAATTGACCATGTCCGAACGGCAGGACTACTACAGTGATTTCGGAAGCGCTGCTAAGCCGAAATTCGCAATACTGTATAAGCCGTTCAACGATTTGACCCTACGCGGCACCTATTCGGAATCGTTCGTCGCCCCGAGCTTAATCACACTCTTCACGGCGCCGCAAATTGCGGAGACCACCTTGGTTGACCCTAGGAATCCTTCGGCCGGACAGATAACCGTACTGAATGCGACAACCGGCAACCCCCGTCTGAAGCCGGAGACTGCGTATACCTATTATGTTGGAGCCGTGTGGTCACCAGGATCCAGTGATCCGGAACATAGCTGGTGGGGTTGGGCGAATGGGTTCTCTGCATACATCAATTGGTTCCAGATCGATCAACACGACGAATTCGGTACGCTGACCGCGCAAGAAGTTGCCAATCTGGGAGCGTCCGCTCCGCCCGGAAACTTCGTGACGCGAGACGCGACCACCGGACAGATTCTTGAGGTCACCACCGCTGTAGCGAATCTCGGAAACGGCCGCACCGAAGGCCTTGAATTCGGCTTCACTTATAATTCTAAAGAATACAGTTGGGGTAAGATCGATCTGCAGTTTGACGGCTCCTACCTCTACTGGCTGACTCAGCAAACCTTGGTGGGCGCAAATGCTAACGGGACTCCCTTTTTCCGCGTTTTCAACCTGACGGATACCGCCATCCAGGCTGCCTCGGCGCCTGACATCAAATTCCAGACCAGCGCATTCTATTCCAAGACCGTCTTCGGAATCGATACCTTTAAAACCGGGCTAACGCTCCATTACATCGGTTCTGAACAAGATTTGACCAACAGCGCCAATAATACGAACCCGAATGCCACCTTGAATTTTCCTAACTACGTTCATTTGATCGGTAGTTGGACAACGCTGGATTGGCAAATCTCCTACAGATTCGGGCAACCGACCGAAATTACACCTCAAGCTCCGAAAGCGGGTTATGATAAAGAAGGTAAAAAGATCGTTGGCGAGAAAGCGATCGCACCTGTACCCGAAGGATTTCACTGGGGTTGGCGCAATCTGCTGGCGAACACGACCTTTACTTTCGGCATCAATAACATCTTCGATAGAATGGCGCCCTTTTCGGTGGATAGCGTCCTCTCGAACTTCGATGCCGGTAGCGGTGTGAACAATATCCAGCGCTATTTCTGGGTCTCGATTGATAAGAAGTTCTAAAGTTTTTCGGCACCTGCCGAAAAACTATGTAAAAAACGCCGGGCTGACACCCGGCGTTTTTGTCTCTGAGCAGCTGAAAGCGAGCACAGAAATCGCACAAGGCTTTGCATCGTTCGGCCACAGAAATCAAAGTGAACAGGGCGGTCCCAGTTCGGCGAGGATCGATTCGCAATCTCTGCCTAGCGCCAGAGAAAACGCTCTGCCACTGAAATGGAATCGGTGGCGGCTCCTTAGCTTGCTGGAGCAATTGGTTGGCGTGCCTTGGCATGGGCACTTCGATGCGGCTCTTCAGAATCAGTGACAATGGCTAGGGGCGGAATCGAACCGCCGACACGAGGATTTTCAGTCCTCTGCTCTACCGACTGAGCTACCTAGCCTTACCGGCTCCAAGGCTGCGTTTGAGGCAGCGGATCGACTCCCAACCTTGCACCGTCCGGACACAAACGGAATTTGCAAGTGCCCGCGAATATCGAGAGCTTGTTTGTTCGTGCAAGGGTTTTTTGC
>JAFAVN010000589.1 GCA_019242435.1 Verrucomicrobiota bacterium
CGAGACAACGCGTTTCTAACCCGTACAGGGCAACGCGTCGATTTTTCGGTCTATGTAGCCGGGGGACCTCTGGGCGGCAATGTTCAAATCTACGGTTTTGATCTGGAGGGCGAGCAGTATTTCCACCTGCCGTTCGATACGATCCTGTTGTTCGACGCCGAAGTGGCGACCGTCGCCACCTGGGGTTCAGGAACTCGAGAAGGTGAGGTACCCCTTTACGACCGGATCTTTCTCGGGGGCGCCAATAACCTCCGCGGTTTCGATTTCAACCGAGTCGGGCCAAAGGACGCCGAGGGCGACGATATCGGGGGTAATTCGATGGCCAGACTGACGGTCGAATACACGGTTCCAATCATCGAACGTGTCCGCGCTGCGGTATTCTATGATGTCGGGTTCGTTAACCTTGGATCTTGGAATTTCGGAACCTCCAACTACAACGCCGATTTCGGATTCGGTCTTCGTTTGAACTTGCCAATCGGACCAATTCGGCTCGATTACGGTATTCCGACTAAATCAGACAAATTCAATGGCTCTTCTTCAGGACGCTTCCAGTTCAGTGTAGGCTACCAATTTTGAACAGAATTTGTTTACTCGCGTCACAGAGAGACCGGAGTCTCGTGATCCACTGTCAGTATGAACAATATGAATAAGTCCCCATTCGTTGTGGGAGCGTGCATTGCCGCCGTTTTTGGCTTTGGCGCAGTATCCCAGGTAAAAGCTGAAATGAAGATCGGCACCATTGATATGGCCAAGGTGCTGGCGGGTTATTACAAGACCCAAGATGCGCAGCAAAAGCTGGAGGAGGCCCAAAAGTCTGCCCAAGACGAGCTCAATCAGCGCATGGATTCCTACAAGAAAAACCTGGATAGTATCAACAAGCTGAATGAAGAGCTGAATAAGCCTGACCTCAGCGGCGCCAGCAAAGACCAGAAAGCCCAGGAACGCGACGCTAAGATTGCTGAGACCAATGGCTTGGAGAAGGAGATCACCGAATTTCGTTCTACCCGGCAAAAACAGCTGCAAGATGAGAAGCAGCATATGGTATCGGCGCTGGTCGAAGATATCATGAAGGTCGTTTCGGATCAGGTGAAGGCCCAGAATTACGACTTGGTCTTCGATAAGTCGGGTCAAAGTGTCGCGTTGGGTGTCCCCGTGCTGCTTTACGCCAGGGGCGATGCGGACTTCAGCGATATCGTAATTGCCAAGCTGAATGCGAATCGGCCGGCAATCTCATCCACCGGCAAGCCCTCTCCCAGAGAGGGTAACAATCCTGCCATTACCACCAAACCAGGTGGTTTCCCCAGCCCCAGCAAGAGGCCTTAATTTTATCCAAACCCGCTGCACCCAGGGCTCAACGACGAGCTCCTGGGCTGGCAGAGAATCGGGATTCTAAGTTTCGGGATTTGCGTTCCGATCGGTTCCCGGGTTGGCATCGTGCTTGTCTTCCTAAGGGTAACCCACGTTTCTACCTGGAACTTTCTCCTACCCAAGCGGGTCTTTGTTACCGGAGAAACCGATCGAGGTTCTCGTCTTCCCAGCGACGGGCTCTCTGGTAGCAATGAAACCTTTGCTCTCGCCGACTAAACTCCTCGGTATGGATCCGACGGCGCCCATTCTCGTCCAATTGCTCGGGTACGACAGCGTGCAACATTTCGTGGTAGATCACGTATTCCAAAAACCAGGTGGGGACGAATGGCGCATCAAGCAGGGGATGGATCCGGATAATCCGGTCTTCCTCCTGAATGGTGCCGAAAACGAAATATTCTTTGGGCGGCAGCTTACGTTTCTTTCCCCAGGTGATGGCATAACCGCGTAAAGCACCGTTGAAATACTCAGCATTCAACTTATCGAAGAGCGCCTTTAGATCGAAATATTCGCCCTCGTGGCAGAACTCCAGCTGGCGCTGCACGGGGAGCCTTTTGACCAGCAATTTTCTCTTTCGCGTTCCCATAAGAGAGAAGTGCCTAAACTCTAAAGAGCAAACGATGACAGGCAACCGCAAAACATTCCAAGTTCGTCAAAATGGGCTGTGGGTGGTTTTTCGAGACAGAATGGCCAGGCATGCGCCGATTCGTCTCAGTATGCCAAAAGCACGAAGACGGATAGCGCCATTATGGCGCTACCAATTTGTCAAATACCCCACAAGCGGCGCCCGTCATCCTCAGCTAGACACCTGGAAAGTCCCGTAGTCTGACTGGTGCTTTTTTTTGGGCGGACTCGTAAGCCGCGAGAGCAATTCGCAATGCTTGATAGCCGTCATTCCAGCCGACTAGCGGCTGGCGCTTCTGGGTGATCGAATCGATGAACTCCTGGATCATGGCTTGATTTGGGTCGGTACCGAATCCGATCCAGCTTGGGTTCCTCGACGCGTTTTTCGAATAAAGAGTGAGATACTCGGCGAGACTGTCCATGAGCACGGTGCCGCGCTCGCCAACGACCTCCATTTTTAAATGGCCCCAGCGTGGGTACAAGGCCGGCCGGCTCCAGCTGCAGTCGATGCTCGCCTTCACTCCGTTAGCCAGGGTAACTAGCAGTAATCCGGCGGTATCAACTCCGATCTTGCCCCGAGCGAAAAGATTATCGACCTCCGCATAGACTTCGACAATCTCCGTCGCAAAGCACCACCGGAATAGATCGGCTAGGTGTACCGTGTGGTCCATCACTGCGCCCCCTCCAGCAAGCTCTTTGCTGGCAAACCAAGCCCGGTGTCCCATGGGATTTTCGCTGTGATTAATTCCATTGATTCCGAGCACATTCCCTAAATCTCCGTTTCGAATCATCTGTCGTACGGCCCGAGTTGACGCGGCGAACCGCATCGGAAATGCGGTCATAAAGCTGACACCATTCTTCTCACAGGCCGTTTTCATCGCCTCAGCATCGCTGAGGTTAATTTCGATAGGCTTTTCGCAAAGAATCTGGCAGCCGGCTGCCGCTGCGATTTCGACCAGCTCGTGGTGGCGAGCGTTTTCGGCACAGACGATTACCCCATCCAATCCTTCAGCCAAAAGATCCTGGTGGGTTGAAAACCAGCGCGCCCCAAACTCCTGCTCAAAGGCCCGTCCCTCTTCCCGGTTCTCATGCGAAAACCCCACCAGTTCGACGCCTGGAACGGCCCGAAGATTTGCTTGATACCCGGCGGCATGAAGATGAGCGACGCTCAGAATGCCAATCCGCACTTTTCCTCGATGGTTCGATAGGCGGTAATCTGTCATTTGTTATCAGTTCTTGCGACCGCCGGGACTTTCTGAGACAGGAGACTAGGGTTCGATCGGCTGTCCTGTCTCCGTCGATCTCTTTACGGCGAGGCTGATTCGCAACGCCTCCAAGGCGTCCTGCGGGGTCACATCAAAAGCCGTCCCTGACTGAATACATTCAAACGCATGCCTGATCTCGCTGGTATACGGGTCTTCGGCCAAGCCCGATGTCGGTAACCCAACCGAGGCTGCCGCTTCAGTTGCCGGCGAACGAAAAGAGGTAATCGGTGGCGGTTGATCGGAGCACCATTCGATCAGGCCTTCCGACCCGGCAAGATCAAAACTCGTTCGGAAAATGCCGGGTGGATAGGCCCATCCACCTTCAAGCAAAGCCATCGCTCCGTTTCTGAACCGAAGAACCGCCTGCACATACTGAGCCGCCCCCGTTTTTGCATTGGTTCTTACTGCATAAACTCTTTCGATCTCTCCTGCCAGCCAGCGAGCGTAATCGATATCGTGGCTCATCAGGTCAACGATCATCCCGCCCGAGATGGATTCATCGAAGTACCAGCTATCCGGCGCTCTCTGCGGTACATAGCTGACGCGTTTTAAGCGCAAAACTCCTGGGGTGCCGATATGGCCGGCGGCAACTAACTGTCGTGCGGAACGGTACTGAGGAAAAAACCGGACTACCATACCGACAAACAGCCGCACGTTTCGGCAGGCATCGATCATAACTTGAGCGTCCTCGACAGTGGTTGCAATCGGCTTTTCACAGATAACGTGTTTGCCTGCGGCAGCGGCTTCCAACACCATCGATCTATGCTGAGATGTCGGCGTACAAATATCGATAATGTCGATTTCTTGGAGAAGGTCCGCATAGCTGGCGCGCGCACGCAGTTCGAACCGTTTGGCCAAGGCATCATCCGTACCAGCCGAACGAAGAGAGACATATCCAACTAAATTCGCGCCGAGCGAACGCCACGCTGCCGCGTGTACTTCCGCCATAGTACCGGCTCCAGCTATTCCGATTCGCATACCCGTTTACTATTCTGAGTTCGCGATTCACAGCTCACGGTTCGACCAGCCGACGCAAAAGCGACTCTCGAGGCTGTTCGCCCGCCGCTTTGGCTGGCTGCTCCCGTTCGTTTAGCCAATCACCAATCCCTTCTCACCTTTCACTCTTCACTTCTACTTCACCGCTCCTGCGGTAATCCCCCGGATCAATTGCCGAGAGAAAATCAGGTAAAGCAGCACCGGAGGCAAGATCGCCAGGGTTAGCGCCGCTAACACGGCGCCATAATCGTTTACAAACTCGCCCATGAACGCTTGGGCTCCAAGGATCAAGGTCTTGGTAGCTTCTCCGGGAGCCAGGATCAATGGAAACCAGAGATCATTCCAGATCGGCAGCATCGATATTGCCAGAACTGAACCGAGCGCCGGTCTCACCAAAGGAAGGGTCAGCCAATAGATCCGATATTCGCTGGCCCCGTCGATACGAGCCGCATCTTTCAGATCCTTTGGGACCTGGCGCATGAAAACAGTCAGAATGAACACCGCCAGAGGTATGCCTTGTGCCGTATAGACCAGGATTAAGGACCAGAGATTGTTGACCAGGTGAAAGCTGACCATCAGGCGCAGGATACCCACGGTTCCCAGGCGGATTGGGACCATAATGCCGATAGACAGATAGAGGCTGCTCAACAGATTGAATTTGAATTTGTATTCGGCCAGTGCAAAGGCCGCCATTGAACTGACTAAGAGAATCAATGCCAACGAGCTTGCCGTAACCACGAAGCTGTTCAGAAAAAACAGTTCAAAGTGAGCGGTTGAGGTAAGTGTCTTGTACCCATCCAAGCTGAACGTATCCCCGGTTGGCAATGCAAATGGATCGCTGAAAATCGTCATCCGGTCTTTGAAGGAATTCAAAATGATGAGAAGCACTGGGAGAAGCGCCAGTGCCGAATAAGCCAATAGCGCTGCGTGCGTACCCACCGTTTGCCAGAACCTCGACTTCATCATGGATTCGTAATCGACTTCGCCTCGTCTAATATTGGATGTGTTGCAGTCGCCGTTGCCATCCGAAGAGGTAGATTAAAACGCCAGTCAGGATGATGAGTAACATGACCCCTGCGACCGTTGCGCCCATGTAAGGGTCAGCCGGCTGAAGCTGATAACCAAAAAACGTGCGGAAAAAAAAGGTTCCCAGAATGTCAGACGCGAAATTCGGACCAGCTAAAGCGCCCTGAGTGGCGTAAATCAGTTCAAAGGCGTTGAAGTTCCCGACGAACGTTAAGACAGCTACCACGCCGACGGTAGGTAAGATCAGGGGAAACTGGATCCGCCAAAAAATTGTCCAGGGACTCGCGCCGTCCACTCGCGCCGCTTCCATCAGGTCTTCCGGGATCCGGACCAGTGCTGCCAGAAACAGCATCATGGGGATTCCAATGTTTTGCCAGACAGAAATCAAAGACAGGGTGACGAGCGCGGTAGATTCGAGGCCCAGCCAGGGATTGTCCAGACCGGCCAGCCCAATGCTGGCCAGCAGGCTCCGCGAAATACCCCAGGCCGGATTCAATATCAGTTTCCATATAAATCCGACGATGACCACTGACAGAATGGTCGGAGTAAAAATGATCGTACGATAAATCGAGCTGCCGCGCACCCGTCTCGCCAGAAGCGCGGCTAAGAGTAACCCGATCGGGTTTTGCGCTACCATGTGGATCACAAAAAAAATCGTGTTATTCCGGAGCGCGTTCCAGAACGGGTTCGCCCATTTATCTAACCTGAACAATGTCAGATAATTTTCGATGCCAACGAATATCTGTCCGAACGCCGTCTTATTATTGAGCGAGAGCCAAAGCGAATCGCACAACGGATAAATCATGAATGCGGTGTAAATAATCACCGCCGGCGCCAGAAACACGAGGATGTGAGTACGAAAACGGCGCACGCTAGACCCGAAATTCAAACGCGAATTGACACGAATTAATTACCAGTTTTCTCCCGCTTTTTTCGCATCAATTCGCGTGCATTCGCGGTTGATTTTTTTATCCGTTTACCGGGCCTGTTGCGGTTTGTACCAGGACGCGAGATTCTTCTGCACAAAATCGGCCGCTTGCTGCGGTGTCATAGTGCCGTTCAAAACTTGAGCACAGGCGTTCCAAAGATCGTTTTCGTTATTCGGATTCGCGTTGCGCGAGAGGATCTGATAGGAGGAGCGGAAAGAAGTTGGGTTGTCCTTGCGCCAACTGGCGAATTCCTGAGCGACCGGGTCACTCAACGTATAATCGCCTTTCAATAGCGGAAAAAACCCGGGCAAAGCGTTCGCGTACAACTGTTCGAACTCTGGTGTCGCTACCCAGGCGAGGAAGGTGCGAGCTGCCTCCTTATTCTTGCTGGCGGCGTTCAAACCGAGAGCAATATCAGGATGATCATTGACCACGATTTGGCTCTTGTCATCAAAGGAATAAGGCTTAAACGCACCAAGATCTAACTTAGGATTCATCTGTCGAAAGACTCCGATGTCCCATGAGCCTGCCGGATAGATCGCGCCGCGACCTTGAACGAACAAGTTCTGCGAGTCTGGGTAAGCCAATGCTTGATAACCGGGTGCCAGGTAGGGCCGCCATTTTGCTAACGCTTCGAACGCGGCGAGGAACCCACCCTTGTTATATTGGGCGGTTCCGTCAATTAAGCCTTTCCGGCCGGTTTCACCCTCCCACAAAGTAGGACCGATATTCTGGTAACCCATAGTAGCCGATTCCCATTGATCCTTGGTCCCAATCACCAGCGGGATGTATTTCCCGTTCGCCTTGATCTTGTCCAGCACTGCCAGAAACTCCTTCTCGGTTTTCGGCACAGTTAATCCGAGCTGTTTAAAGATTGCCTTGTTATACAGAAAGCCGTGGATCACCGACGCCATCGGCACTGCAAATGAGGTTTTACCATCGTCGGTTGACCAGGCAGCCAACGCGAACTTGGAGAAATTCTCCATTCCGGGCAGATCATTCAGCGCGACGATCTGGCCGGCATTAAAGATGTCGAGCGATTTGTCGAACGGCCGGCAGGCTATCAGATCTCCGGCGGTCCCGGCTTTGAGTTTTGCGTCCAACACCGCGTTGTACTCGGTTGGTGCAGTGGGCGAAAATACGATCTCAATATCCGGATGTTTCTTGGTGAACGCCGGGATGATGGTGTCGCGCCAGACCTTTAGATCGTCGTTGCGCCAACTCTCGATAATTAGCTGGACCTTGCCCTCCGCCCGATCCATGCCAAACCCTGCCAATAACAGTAAGCCGAGCCAGAATGCTTTTTTCATGATGGGGGTAGTGCCGCAGTATAAGAAGGCTCCCGTAAAAGGCAACGGAGGAACTGAGAGGACGGAAAGAACGCTGTGAACGCCTCAACATCAATCGGCGTCCTTCGCAAGGTACTGACGCCGCTGCGTACGGCTCAACCCGCGCGATCTTCGTAGGGTAAAAGATCACGCGCTCGGCGCGCCGAGGTTTTCGACCAATTGTAATTGGAACTAATTACCGTTCACCGTGCCGTGCCGCCACTTTTCTCGGCGGCGCTTCCGCACGTTCACTCTCTTTCAAACGGTTACCACAATCTTGCCGATTTGTTCGTTCGACTCCATGAAACGATGCGCATCGACAATATCAGCTAAGGGAAAGGTTCTCGCGATAATCGGGTGAATTTTCTTAGCCGCTAGGTGATCGTATATCCACTGCTGGCCACGCTGTAACCGCTCAGGATTTGTCACGATGGAGAACAGCGTATAAGCGCGGATCAGCAAATTACGGCTCATCGCGGCAAATAACGGGAACGGAGTCGGCTCTGAGGATAGTCGCCCGTAAACGAAGATGGTGCCTTCTGTTCGGACGGTCTCTGCAACCCGCTCAAGCTCGGGTCCGACAATCGGATCAAACGCGAGATCGACTCCTTTACCCGACGTAATCTCTCGGACTCGTTTCGGCCATTTGTCATTTTTGGTGTTTACCACGAACGCTGCTCCGGCATCCTGCAGCGCGGGTTCCTTGGTGGTATTACGGGTGGTGGCAATGGGAATCGCACCAACCGCGTTTGCCATCTGGATGGCGGCGAGGCCGACGCTGCTGGCGGCGGCGGTGATCAACACGTAGTTGCCCGCCTGCATCGGTCCAAACTCGATTAAACCGTAAGCCGTCAGGTACTGCATCCAGATGGATGCACCCTCGGCCGGGGTCAAATCCGGCGGATATTTTGCGAGTGCGAATGCCGGCAAGAGGGCGACCTCGCCGTAAGTGAAGTACTTCCCCATCGAAAATGACGGGATCGAGCTCACGCGATCGCCTACCTGTAACCCCCGAACATCCGGGCCGACAGCTTCAACTATACCGGCTGCTTCGTATCCAAGTGAGGAGGGCACCTCCGGTTGTTCCAAGTATTCTCCCTGACGAAACATCACTTCCGCCCGATTCAGCCCGATAGCTTCAACTTTCAGCAACGCTTCTCCAGCCTGCGGCTTAGGTGTTGGCACCTCGTCAAGTTGCAGTACGTCCGGGCCTCCTGTCCGATGAAAACGAACGATTTTTGCCATAAGGAAGTAGGAACTTCGCCAATGCCGACGGCCTAGTCAACGAGCGGGAACGTCGGGACGCGCGGGAAGGCAGCGGGGTCTATGCCGCGAGCGCTCGCGAACGCCGGGAACGGACGACAAGACCGGGTACGCGCGACAACGTCGGGAACGCGACAATTCCACGGCGCTGGAGGGGAGCCGCTTTGTCGGTAAGCAAGTCTGTTGGTCTTAAGCAGGCGGCTCCCGGGAACGATCGAGCGGTTGGTATCCGCTCATATCCCATGCCGCTGGGAATATCAGATGGATTGAACGCAGAAACTCTGGGTTATTCCCGGGAACCGCCTGTTCGTTGCTACTAGAGCTGGGCACCTCCAAAGCGGCTCCCCATCAGCGCCATGGACGTTCCTGTGCGTTCCCAGTAATCCCTTGCGTTGCCACGAGGCTGGCGGTTCCCCTCCGCTCCCGGCGTCCCCATGCGTTTCTACCCGCTGCTCTCAGGCCAACTCGATCAACGCCCAATGCCAGGGCTCGTAAATAAACCCGAACCGGTTACCGCGGGTATAGGGCATGTAGAACCCAAATTCTTTTGCGCGCGTAGTGAGCCAACGGAATGCATCGGTCCCTTCAAAATCTTCCGTGAGATCAACGTGCCCGCTGGTACCGATATCCAAAGCCAGTCCAGTGTGATGTTGACTGTACCCGGGTGCGGCCATCACTTTCAGGACGGATCGGATATCCTGGCCTTTCCCCAGCTTTGTTTCGATAATCTGGCGTTGCCGATCGAAGCTGCGGAATCCTGAAATCAGGAGAAGCTCGATCCCATCCGTAATCGCGGCTTGCTTTAACCTGTACCAGCGGCTAACCGCTTCCGGTGCTAATTGCTTTGGCGGTTCAGTCTCATTCACTGCAATCAAAGCAGATGCCTCGGGGTAGGGCACCAAATCGCGCTGTATCCCGTAATCCTGAGGTATTCCCAGAGCCATAAACGCTTCCTCTATCCTCCGAAGATAAAGTGCGTCATTAAGCATGAGACATTAAAACCGCCTGACAAAGCTACGTCAATCATGGTTGGGCGCCGTTAAGGTGGCAAACGCAAGCAGAGATTAAAAACGTATGAAAACGTCCGCAGCGAATGGAGGGGAGCCGCTTCGTAGGTAGGCAGCTCTGTCCGTTACAAACAGGCGGCTCCCGGGAATT
>JAFAVN010000078.1 GCA_019242435.1 Verrucomicrobiota bacterium
AAAACCCGGTTGTGGGCCTTCGCCATCCAATGTCACAACGCCGGGAACTTGATGTAAGGCGGTTCGATCATTCTGGAAAGCTTCCAGGACGGCGGGCAAAACCGGTTCGCCTTCCCCTTTCAAAATGCAGTCTACAGCTCCGTTACCGTGTTCCAGCAGCTCTCTGGCGGTAAATGAAGCGCTGTGACCTCCCACTGCGATGAGACTATTCGGTAACTTCTCCCGAGTGGCTTTTGCCAAGTCGATGATCTCCGGAACATTCGCCAGATAATTGCAGGAGAAAGCAATCGCATCAGGCCGCCACCCATCAATGAGGCGGAAATAGTCCCGGTGAGCCTCTGCTTGCAAATCAATTATCTGGACATCGTGACCGGCTCTACGGCATGCCTCGGCCACGAGCTCGAGGCCAAGCGGCTCGAGCCGGAGATAGATTTTGGAGTACATCAAGCAACTTGGATGGACAGCTAGCAGTTTCATAAAACCCTCTCTTCAAGTGATAACCAGACGGTCCAGTATTTTTACTCAACGCCGACGGCACAAGAGCGGTTGCATTCGCTGAACGCTGATTAGTCTTCCGCATCGGCAGCTTTCCTCGCTGCTAGTGTATGGAGAGCAAGCCTTGAATCAAATGTTCGATGGTTTGGCCATTTGTCATGCCCAGCGCGTCTCATCTCGACCAAAGCCGCCAAACCAAAGCTTTCAACCGTTGATCATTAAAATTTGAATCAATCGCCCGGTGCAAGGTATTTTACTGGTCTTTCTAATGCCCTTCGGTCCGATAGACCAATCACCAGGGCTGTGTCATCTTTTTATCCCATGGAATCCCGCTCGAGCACGAACCTTCGCTCCACCAGGCCCCCAATGCCGGGCCGAACGGGCACGATCACTCTATGTCGATGATCAAAGTTGAACATCTGACGAAGGAGTATGCCGGAACCGTCGCCGTAAAAGAAATCAGCTTTGAGGTCGATCGGGGAGAAATCGTCGGATTCCTGGGTCCCAACGGCGCGGGTAAAAGCACGACCATGAGAATTCTGGCGAGCTATCTGCCTCCGACGTCAGGCCGGGCCACGATAGCGGGCTTTGATGTATTTACCGATTCGCTCAGGGCTCGAATGCGGCTGGGATACCTCGCCGAGAATGTTCCGCTTTACCACGATATGCGAATAGATGAGTACCTGCGCTATCGCGGTACTCTCAAAGGTTTAGCGGGCAAAAAGCTTGCCATGCGAGTGGGGGCTACCAAGGAACTGTGCGGCCTGAGGGAAGTAGGGCGGAAAAAAATCGCTGGGTTATCGAAGGGGTTCCGGCAACGCGTCGGCTTGGCCGAAGCCATGATTCATGAACCGGACCTCCTCATCCTGGATGAGCCAACCATCGGTTTGGATCCGAACCAAATTCGGCAGGTCCGTGAGTTGATCAGGTCTTTGGGAGAACGGCATACTATCCTGTTATCCACCCACATCTTGTCTGAAGTGGAGGCCACCTGTAACCGGGTATTGATCATCAACCGCGGCAAGATCGAAGCATCCGATACGCCCCAAAATCTAGTCAGCCAATTGCGTACGTCGGGCCTGGTAAATCTGGAAGTCAAAGCTGGGAACGAGAATCCGAGTGATTATTTGCTGAAGATACCGGGTGTGAAAGATGTTCAGTTAGAAAAGGATGGCCTCTGGCGAAAAGGGTGGATCCGGATCGAGGCCAACTCGGATCTACGGGAAGAGATTTTCACTCTGGCTGTCGAGCGGAAGTGGGTTATCCGAGAACTTAGTAAGGAACGAGCTACCTTGGAAGACGTGTTCGTCGAACTCACTCACGCGGAAACCTAGTACATGATAAGAAGAGTTTGTGCGCTACTCCTGCGAGAGCTTTCCGTCTTTTACTTTTCACCGATTGCCTATGTCGTTCTGTTCTTTTTTCTTATCTTAAACGGGCTTTCGTTCTGGTTCGCCATCGCCCTCCTGAGGCAAGGCCCATCCGAGCTAACCGTCGTACAGGCTTTCTTCAATACCCTCTTTTTCTGGACCGCTTATCTGTTCGTCTGCCCCGTCATCACGATGCGGCTGTTCTCCGAAGAATTTAAACTGGGCACGGTCGAGACTTTGATGACCGCTCCCGTTCGTGACTGGGAGGTCGTAGCCTCGAAATTTTGCGCTGCTCTTCTTTTCTATCTTACTCTTTGGCTGCCGAGCCTGCTTTATTTCTTAGTTTTCGGCTGGTTGGGCAACCGGGATGCAGTTGGTTCGGGCGCCCAACTGTGGGGACCATACCTTTTGCTGCTTTTGATGGGGGCTTTTAATATCTCGCTGGGGTGCCTGGCATCATCGCTCACTTCTAACCAAATCGTCGCCGCCATGATGGCCCTGGTGTTCATCCTGGGGATCTTTTTCCTGACGATGATCGATTACGTGGTCAGCAGTGCCTCTCCGCTTTTCCGGGACATTACCGCTTACGTCGCGCAGATCGATCACATGGATACTTTTTCCCGAGGTATAATCGATACACGTCCGCTCGTCTTCTATCCTACCTGCAGCGCCCTGGTGTTACTGATCACCTATCATGTGTTTCAATATCGCAGGTGGAAAGCCTAGCGCAGCGTCGATCAGATTTTCATGTCAGAGAAACGAGCAAAGCCTTATCGAATTCCCAGAGCCAGAATCGCGCTCAACGTTGCTACTCAGATCATTCTGGCAGCGATTATTGTCTTTCTCATCAACTATCTGAGCTTTGAACGGTTTGCCCGCTGGGATCTTTCTCGAAATCGAAAATATACCCTCTCACCGTTAACGCGGAACGTCCTTGGCTCACTGAAAAAAGAGCTCAAGGTTTACGTTTTCTTTTCTCCCAACGGCAACCAGTCTGCGGGTAGCGAGCTCTTCGAAGATATCGAATCCCTGCTAAAAGAATACGAGTATGCCGGTAAACGTCGGGTCCATGTAGAGACCATCGATCCTTATAAAGACCTTACTCGCGCCCGAGAATTGCAAGATAAATATAAATTTGGGCCTAATGAGAACCAGGTCATTCTGGACTACGACGGCAGACAGAAGAGCATTCCGGCTGCGACCATGGCTGATTATGGCGATAGTGGGTTGTTTGAAGACCAGAATCAGACGTTCAAGAATTTCCGGGGCGAACAAGTTCTTACGAGCGCGCTGATTCAGTTGTCTCAAGAGCAACCGGCAAAAATTGCGGTGATAACCGGGCATGGTGAACCGGTGGTTAACGAGGACGCCGATCTCTCCCGTTTCCGCAGCGCGCTGGAACACCAGAATGTTGTGATGCAGGGTCTCAGCTTGCAGGGCCTGGCCAAAATTCCGAACGACTTTGTTGCAGTCGTTGTGGCCGGTCCGCAATACGATCTCAACGAGCAGGAGAGCAACGTCTTGCGGCATTATTGGGATGATGGCGGTCGCCTTTTTATATTGCTAAATGGCCGGGCCAAAACCCCTCTACTTGACAGTTTCTTGAACCAGCTTGGGATAGTACCGGCGATTGATTTAATCGTTACTACTGTCAAAACGGGGATCGAAGAGGAATCAGTCACCTTGGATGTGTATAGCCATTTTTTGAATTCCACTCCGTTTTTGAAGCCGATGGTAGACGCTATTGGATTTCTACCTGGCGGCACTCGTTCAATCGAAGTCGACGAATCTAAGCTCAAAGCGCTTGGCATCCACGCCACTAAGGCACTGGTACCGGCGATCGACACGTACTGGGGCGAAAAGGACGATTTTCTGGCAAATAATGCTGACCCCGCGTTCCATCCGGGCGTGGACTTGAAACCGCCTTTAGTTGTTGGCTGGGCCGTTGAGAAAGGTGCAGTCGAAGACCAAACTATCCAGGTCCGGTCTTCGTCTCGGATGGTGGTACTCGGTAACGCTGATTTCATTCGAGATGAATCGCTTACGCGCTCGGCGCCAAACACTAATTTTTTGCTTCTATGTATAAATTGGCTGACCGACCGGCAAACCCTGCTCGCCATCCCACCTAAAGAGAGCCCAATCTACCTGCTTGACCTCAGGCCCGCCCAGATGAATGAGATCATACTCATCGTAGTCGGAGGCATACCTCTGCTGGCAGCGTTATTAGGCGTTTTTGTTTGGGTGGCAAGACGCCGATGAAGCTAAGGACGACGCTCGCCTTGTTGGTAATCGCTGTTGCTTTAGGAATCTTTGTCTGGATTCTTGATCGCAAGAGCCCCGGCACGAGAGAACGACTCGCCCGGCGCGCTTACGTCGTTGATTTCGATCGCAACGACGTTACCCGACTCGAAATCGAAAACGGCGACACCAAGATCAAGCTGGCGAAAACAGCCAGCGGCTGGAACTTGACTGCTCCGGTCGCCGATCGGGCCGACCAAAAGGCAGTCGATAATCTTCTTTATGCCGCTCAATTTCTGAAGCGCCGAGACGCCATCACCAACCTCGGTAAAGGAGAACAAAAACGAAATTATTTCAGGCAATTCGGAGTTCTTAGACCCCATTTGATTTTGCGTTGTCTAGGAAAACATACCCAAATCGTACTCGAGTTTGGTTCGGAAACCGCGCTCGATGGTACCTGCTATCTGCGGGTTGACGGCCAGGAACCGGTGTTTGTGGCCGAAGATAATCTAAAGAACCTGATTTCGGAAAACTCAGACTATTTTCGTGATCACCAGCTAACACCGTTCCTACCGTCGGAGGTCAATCGCATTTTATTTAATCAGGCCGCCGGCGAGATCGAGTTATCGCGCCAGCGCGATGAATGGCAGATTCTGCGCCCTATCAAAGCCCGGGCTAACAATGCGGCGATCAACCGCCTGCTGCAGCAGATCGCCAATACGTCGATTCTACAATTTCAGGATCAGGAAGGGAGCGGTGATCTTGATGTCGAGAATTCTGCCACCTCGCTTTCACTATTCTCAGAACAATCGAAAGTGAAGATCGCGTACGGTCCGGCCGTACCAAATCAGCCCGGACGCATCTATGTCCGGGTATCGGATCGACCTTCCACTTTCATCGTGGATGAGAGTTTGCTTCGAACGGTTAACCAGAAACCGAACGACTTGCGGGACCGGAAAATCATGCGACTCAACCCGGATTTGATCGATCGAATTACGATTATGTCCGACGGCAAACCGATAACTCAATTGAGCAGGAGGGAAACTCGCTGGGTTTTGTTGGGCAATAGCTCCGAAAACCAGACCGCCACAAGTGAGGCCCCGGCGGAGGCTGAACAAGTTAACCGGCTCATCAACACTCTCAACGATAGTGACGTCAGCCGGTTTGTTTCTGACAGCGCCATCGAGCTCGACCGGTATGGCCTGGAGAGACCCGCCCTCGAGTTCGCTTTCAGCTCTTATTCTACGGAGAACACCGCCGAGGCGAATGCCGGCGAAACGCGGCTCGCCACCCTGGCAATCGGGGACAGTGAGAATGGGAACTATTACGCCCGGGTTGAGGAGGAACCGTATATCGTCGCTCTGCCCAAACAATTGGTGCAGCAACTTCCAACCAGCAGCCTTGCCTTTCGCTCTCGCGAAATCTTGTCTCTGCCGCGTAGTGAATTGCTCTCGGTTGAGATAAAAAGCAAGGATCAGACTGCCAAGTTAACTCGGACCGGCAAAGGGCAGTGGGTGGTCCAGGGTCTCACCGGTAAACAGAACGATCTCGCGGTCCAAACCTTCCTGAATACGGTCGCGAATCTTCGCGCCGTGGCTTGGGTGTCAGCCGATGACTCGGCACCGATGGCGGATCCCCCAGAACAGAAGCTGGTGCTTCACCTGAAGAACCAGAATTCCGCGATGGAGATCGCTCTGCGAATCGCGGCTCCGGATCAAGATGGTAACCGTTACGCCACCATTTCAACGCAACCGGGCACGTTCCTGCTGTCGGCCGCGGACTTTCAACGCCTGGAGGCCTCGCTGGTGTACTGAAGCCTGAAAATTCACTACCCTGTTGCTACGAGTGGGTGAGATATCCGGGCTATCGTCGCTCCGCCCAATAAGCCGTGACGATCCCGCCCGAAAACGGGCGGACCGCGCCGTCCCGAAATCCCGCCTGCCCCAGCAGTGCAATCATCGCCTGGCCGCGCGGAAACCTCTCTATGCTATCTGCAAGGTACTTATACGCGTCGGCCTGGCCGGTCAGCCAACCGGCCACCCGCGGAAGCATAAAATGCAAATACAAGCGATAGGCCGGCAACAGAGGCGCGGTTGGAAGCGAGAAGTCCAAGATCAAGACATGGCCACCAGGGCGAAGGACACGAGCGCTTTCTGCAAGCGCGCGTTCCAACGAGGCCATGTTCCTTAGACCAAACGCAACCGTGACTACATCGAATGCAGCGTCCGCGAATGGGAGCATCAATCCATCGGCCACCACCAGTCGAGTCAGGCTTCTTTTCTGGGCTACCTTCAGCATGGCTGCACAGAAATCAGCACCGGTTACCGTTGCCCCCGGGTTAGTTTTCTCGAGCTCATGCGCCAGAACCCCGCTGCCCGTCGCAACATCAAGAATCTGCTTGGGCTTCCACAGAGCGACCTGTTCGCAAACCCGCTTCCTCCAAATCCGGTCCAGTCCGAAGCTTAAAATCTGATTTGCCAGGTCGTAGCGGGGTGCGACTCCGGTGAACATCTCGCGGATCGATTTTGAGTCAGCCGAAGAAAAGGGCGTGCGCATCAAGGAGATTGGTGCTCACGAGAGGACTCGAACCTCCACGGGTTGCCCCATACGGTCCTGAGCCGTACGCGTCTGCCAATTCCGCCACGTGAGCGAGGATCGGAAAAGTAACGAACAAATTGCAGATAGCAAGTCGGTTCGCCCTTCGCAGCTGGCCGCCGGACCCATTCATCCATTTTGACAGGGGACAGCCGTAGGACCTATTTGGCGACGCCGGTTAGCTGTGCCCCGGCCGAGATGCAACCGCCAACCGTGAACTGCGAACTGTGGACGGCGAACCGGGAGCCTTCGTCAGCTCAGCCGCATCGGCATCAAAACGTAGAGAAACGGCCCTTGGATCTTGATCACCCCAGGGCTCATCTCGTCGATCAGATCCAAAAAGACTTCGTCATTGGGAAGATTGCGAAGGGGCGCCATCAGAAATTCGGGATTGAACGCGATCGAGAAATCCTTGCCTTTGTACATGATCGGTAAAGATTCCTTGGCCTCGCCGACATCGGGGGTGTTCGCGACGATATCCATGTTACCCTTGGTGAAAATCAGCTTCACCGAATTCGACTTTTCGCTCGCCAACAGAGATACCCGCCGGACAGCATTCAAAAAAACTTCCCGTTCAAGTGTAATCCGTTCTTTCGCTTCGCTAGGAATCACCTGCCGATAATTCGGATAGTTGCCCTCGATGAGTTTCGAAACCAGCAAGGCATCGTTCAGTTCGAAGGCGATCTGGTTTTCGCCGATGCTGACGTTGACTTCGCCTTCCTCTTTCACCAAGCGGTGCAGTTCCGTCACTGCTTTAGTAGGAACGATGACATCAATCTCTTGGCTCCGTGGAAATTCCAGTTCGAGGTCTACTAAGGCAAGTCGTCTCCCGTCGGTCGCAACCGCCGTCAGCTTATTTTCTTTGAAGGAAAAGAGGATGCCGTTCAGGACGTAGCGGGTCTCGTCGGTCGAGATTGCATAAGAGGTCTTGCGCAGGGCGTCCCTGATATCTTTTTGGTTAAGAGTAAAGGACTTCGCGTTCTCAAATCGGGCCAGGGGCGGGAACTCTTCTTCCGGTAATCCCAGGATTTTGAAGTAACTGGAGCCGCTTCTGATCGAAGCCAGGTTTTTGCTGTCGACTTCGGCGTAAATCTCGGCCGCAGGTAATTCGCGAACAATCGAGAAGAGCCGTCTGGCCGGCAACGTGGTGGCTCCGGTTCTGTCGACATGCGCCTCAACGCGTCCTCGAACTCCGACATCCAAATCGGTAGTAGTCAATCTCAGCTCACCTTCGACCGCTTGGAGGAGGACATTGGACAAGATCGGGAGAGTGGTGCGGGTACTGA
Organism: Verrucomicrobiota bacterium; assembly: GCA_019242435.1. GTDB lineage: Bacteria > Verrucomicrobiota > Verrucomicrobiia > Chthoniobacterales > JAFAMB01 > JAFAVN01. Next base: position 7,985 of record JAFAVN010000078.1, read on the forward strand.
CTACGTTCTGAACAGTAGAAAGGCCCTCGAGAAGCTTGTCCTTGCTGACACTAAATTTCATGGTTGGGAATTATCAAATCACGCGCACACCAGCTCCGCAAGTTGCTGACGACCAACCGAAGGCAGGCAGAACCAGAGTTTAAGTGAAATTATCTCCGCTGATTAATGAAATTTCAATCGAAGGTCAATCCCAGGGCGCGAGCGGAGTCAAAGAAAAAGCAGTTCGAGGAGTTCAAGGAGTTCAAGGAGTTGCCGGATTTCAGGAGGGCGCGCTCGATTTTAGCCTGGCCGAGGAGTGATCTGGAGGCGGCCTAATCCAACGAAGGCAAGGGATCGCCAAAATCCTAGATGGGCGATGCAGCCAAGATCTTTGCCAACTCGGCAGGTATACTGGTCCTGATGACGCCGTATCGCAGACAGGGAAAATCTCGCCAAAAAACCGCGGTAACGCCTGGTGCGCGCGTTATCTCCTCGAAGTCCGGCAACTCCCTGAACTTCTCGGACTCCTTTTAACGCTCTACCTCTCCAACTGACTCGTCAGCAAAAACACCAATTGCCGGATCTGATCTTCGCGGCCCATTCTGTCTTGGACGGTCTTGCAAGCATGGAGCACGGTGCCGTGATCTCGCCCGCCGAAAGCATCGCCGATCTCGTTCAATGACGATTTGGTATGCCGGCGCGCCAGGTACATTGCCACCTGCCTGGGAAAGGCGATATTGGCCGGGCGCCGCTTACTGGTCATGTCAGCAAGCCGGACATCGAAATGTTCTGCTACCTTGCGCTGGATCTGATCGATCGTGATCGTCTTCCTGGCTTCTTCCTGCAGGATGTCTCGCAGGAGTTGCTCCACGACCTCTTTGGTAACTTCGCGGCCGCTGAGCGAGGCAAAGGAAGCCACTCGCATCAAGGCGCCTTCTAACCGCCGTACATTGGTGCGAACTCGTTGCGCCAGAAATTCCAGTACGTCCGGAGCGAGTTGAACTTGCAGCGATTGCGCTTTCTTTCGCAGGATGGCTAACCGGGTTTCGATATCGGGTGGCTGCAATTCTGCCGTTAATCCCCATTCGAACCGCGATACCAATCGTTGCTCGAGGTTGGCGATTTCACTGGCCGGGCGGTCGCTAGACAACACGATCTGCTTGCGGCCATCAAACAAGGTATTGAAAGTGTGGAAGAATTCCTCCTGCGATCGCTCCTTACCGGCTAAGAAATGGATATCATCGATCAATAGAACATCTGCCTGACGATACCTCTTCCGAAATTTCACCAGGGTGTTGTGCTGAATCGCGTCGATGAATTCATTGGTGAAGCGCTCGCTCGACAGGTACATCACCTTGAAGTTTTTCTTCCGGTCCGTCACCTGTTGCCCGATAGCCTGCATAAGGTGCGTCTTTCCCAAACCGACTCCGCCGTAGATGAATAACGGGTTGTACGTCTTGGCCGGAGACTGCGCCACCGCCAGCGCGGCCGCATGCGCAAACTGATTGTTTGATCCGACCACAAACGTCTCAAATGTGTTGCGCGGATTCATCCCGTGAACCGTCGCTCCCTCGGACTCTTTGTCGGCCGATTTGGAGACCTTGGGTTCGGGTTCGGAACGCTGTTCGGTCTCGCCAAAAGCCAGCAGTCCTGCCGGTTGTTCAGCTACACAAAATTTGATCTCACGAGGACCGCCGAGCACCTGGATCACTGCCGCCTGCAGGAGTTGCAGATAATTGCTCTCGATCCAGAGTTGATAAATCGTATTCGGCACTTGGAAGATTAGACGCGCCTCGTCCGCCTGCGCCAGTTCGATGGCGGCGAACCAACGCTGAAACGCATCCGAGCTTACATGAGGACGAATGCCGGTGGCGATCTCTTCCCAGATTCGGCGAAAACTTTGATCTATCGGCATTTTATCCACATTTGGTTCCCGGGCACCTCCGCCAGCATTGATGACATTTCCCTCTATCGAACGGTCGGACGCATCCAAGTTAACCGAAGCAAAATAGGTAGGCACGTTTGCTAAAGACTAGTTAACTCCCTGTCGTCTATAGATTTACGCTCACTAGGCCACGAAAGTTTTCACTCCGTGTCCATGCTCGTCGCCTTCGACTCAAGCCGGTTTTTTCCTCCTTCCCATTCAACCGACTGCAGCTCAACATTCTTATTCACAGGTTATTCACTTACTGCGCATTCCTTGCTTCCCCTGTCGAGCGAGGGACAGATTACTTATGGCCAAACCCGCCAGCAAGAAAAAATTAGGCGACAATCGCCAATATATTTTGCAGGTAACGCAACTACCTGCTTGACGAACCTGAAAACACCGTTTTTGAGATTTACTGCCTGATCGCCGGCACGTTACGCAGATGCTCTTTCGCTTTTTCCAATCGCACCGCCGGTGTTTGGAAAACTGAACTAACTAGGAAACAAATTGCACAGCCGATGAAATA
>JAFAVN010000118.1 GCA_019242435.1 Verrucomicrobiota bacterium
CTGAATCACGTACCCGATGCGCCGTCGCAGGGAGAGGATGTTCGTTGGCGTGACCCTGTCGCCGTCAATTTCAATTGTGCCGCCAGTAGGCTCGAGTAAACCAATGATCAGTCTCAAAATGGTTGACTTGCCGCAACCACTCGGGCCGATCAGCACGGTCGTTTTGCCGGCAGACACATCCAGATTCGTTTCGTGAAGAGCGACGGTGGTGCCGAATTTTTTGCTTACAGAACTGAGATTGATCATTTTCGAAAGAGCTCACCTGTCCACGATTCGCGATGCGGTTGTTCTTGGTCCGCAATGTTTAAACAGGAGCTCTACTTCTGTTAGGCAGCGTTGACCAGGCTCTGGGTTCTCAGATGTCGACTATTACCGCGCGACGAGATGTAGTACGCAGAATAAGTGCTCAAGATCGGTCCAAAACTCCTGAACCCCCCAACCCGATCGTGCCGCGAGGTCTGCAAATTCCAGAACGCTGTATTTGTACGAGTATTCCGTGGTAATCTGTTCTCCCTCGGCAAAGGCGATGCGGGTCCCATTCAATTGCACGAACTGCTCGGCCATGCTGACCAGATGCATTTCGATTCGGCCGAGTTCTTCGTTGTAGAACGCGTGGTGGCGGAAATTCTGGTGCCGGAGGTTGGTTCCAAACACGCGATTGATTCGGTCGAGCAGGTTCAGATTAAATTTGGCGGTTACACCGCGCGCATCGTTGTAGGCCCGCTCAAGCCGGTTCGGATCTTTTTTTAGATCTATGCCGATGAGGAGTCCACCGCCGGGACCGCAGAGCATCGCCGTCCGGCGAAGGAACGCTTCGGCGTCAACCGGTTCGAGATTGCCAATGGTCGAACCAGGGAAAAACGCAACGATCCGTTGCACTAGCGCCGGGATCTCCGGAAGGCTGAAGTCGGTGGTAAAGTCGGCACATAGCGGCAGAATGCAGAGATCGGGATAGTCATTCGAAAGCCTGACCGAGCATTGCAACAAATTCGCTTGTGCGATGTCGACCGGCACATAGGCCGCCAGCTCAAATAAATGGTCGAGCAGGATGCGCGTTTTGACATTGCTACCGCTGCCGAATTCTACCAAAAGGCATTTGGGCCCCAATGCCCGGCAAATCTCGGTCGAATTTTTGCGCAGGATGTCGATCTCAGTACGAGTGAGATAATATTCGTCGAGTTGGCAAATCTCTTCGAAAAGCTGGCAGCCAACCTCGTCGTAAAAAAATTTCGGGGCGATCCGTTTAGGGCTCTGCGCAAGACCATGTAAAACCTCGCCCCAAAAGCCGTCCTGATCCGGCTTTGCATCGCGCTGATCGGATTTGTTACCGGCATTCATCGGCGGAAGAGGAATTTTTACAGGTAGTCCACCCAGGGATCCCCGGCGCGATGTTTCTCCTGATCATAAATAACCTTGCTCGAAACTGGAGCCGCAGGCGAAGGGCGACAGTTTTAAAGGGAATACTATGACCCGTCTTTGGCTAAACGAATTCCCATGAATTGCCAGCGGGCGTTTGGCGGGAAAAAATTCCGATAGGTCTTGCGAATATGCGACTGCGAGGTAGCGCACGACCCGCCCCGTAGCACATATTGGTTGCACATGAATTTACCATTATATTCGCCAAGCGCGCCCGGAGCAGTTGCGTAGCCTGGATAGGGGGAATATGAACTACTGGTCCATTCCCACAGATCGCCAAACATTTGAGCAGTGGATTCGCTGGCGGTCGATTCCTCTACCGGTTTCGGATGAAAAATTTCATTCTCCACAAAATTCCCGGTGCAAGGCAAATCCCCAGCCGCGACCTCCCACTCAAATTCTGTAGGCAAGCGCGCGCCGGCCCAGCGGGCAAAGGCATCGGCTTCAAAATAACTCACATGGCAAACCGGCTCATTCTTGTCCAATTCCCGTTGACCACTGAGCGTGAAATTTGACCATTTCCCGTCACCGCCGTCCCAATAAAGCGGAGCTTCCCAGCGCTGTTCACAGACTGTGTACCATCCCAGTGACAGCCAAAATTCTGGCCGGTGATAACCGCCATCTTCGATAAATTCAATGTATTCCCGGTTCGTAACGAGGCGAGACGCCAGATGAAAATCCTCAACGAACTGCCGATGCCGCGGTTCCTCGTTGTCGTAGAAAAATTCGTCGCCAGCGTGCCCGATCTGATAAACTCCGGCCTTGAATAGCTCCCATCGTATCGGCGGAACTACCGAACCCTTTGTTTCCGCGCGCTTGCGAAAGACGGGGCGCAGAGGGTTTTCGGAGAACACGTGTTTTATGTCGGTCAACATCAGCTCCTGATGTTGTTGTTCGTGATTAATGCCCAGCACAATAATGGACCCGAACTGCTTGAGGAGATCCTCATTTTCCAAAATGCCATACATGCGCGCATCGACTGCATGCCGGTATTCTAAGGTCTCGCCCAAAGTCGGCCGCGAAATTAAGCCGCGCTTAGGTCGGCAATGCATTTTGCCAGCGGCATTATAGTAGGAATTGAACAAATAAGCGTACTGCGCGTTGATGGGCTTATAGTCGGGCAGAGCTGCTTTGAGGATGAAAGTCTCAAAAAACCAGCTGGTGTGCGCGAGATGCCATTTTGTCGGACTCACCTCGGGAACGGTCTGGACGACGCAATCCTCAGGCTGAAGCGTTTCGCAGAGGCTTTCGCTCAGCTCTCGAACGCGACCATAAGCCGAGCCCAGGTCATCCGACACTCTGCTTGATTGATTCCGGCGTGTTACGGTCGCATTTACGGTCGAAGCTACTGGAAGAGTAGGCACGACGAAGACCTTACGAGAAAAGAGAGGGCATGCGAGCGATAAAATCGGCTCCGCGTACCCGGATCCGGGTCGTTCTCCTATGCGGTCCTCGATAATAGCTTCATCGTCGCCGGCACAGCAGATTCGATGCTGCTTAAGAAAGCTCCTGGCTTCCCAATTTTTTCTGTGATTTTATTGCCGGCAGTACCTCGATCGAGATCGGGCACAATGATGAAATTTCTTGCGGGCAAAAAGCGAATTGTGTGAGCAGCGGTTCAAAAGGACTTGTTTATGTCGAATGCATATGACGCTATCATAGTCGGAACGGGACAAGCCGGCGTGCCCCTGGCGGGGCGTTTGAGCGGGGCCGGGATGAAGGTTGCTGTCATTGAGCGCAAACTATTCGGCGGCACGTGTGTTAATACGGGATGCACACCCACTAAAACCTTAGTAGCAAGTGCCTACGCGGCCCATTTGGCGCGTCGGGCTACCGACTTTGGGGTTGTGATCAATGGCCAAGTGGGAGTGGACATGAAGAAAGCGAAGGCCAGGAAAGATGCCGTGTCGGGCCAGTCGCAAAAGAATGTCGAGTCGTGGCTAAAGCAGTTGCAGAACTGTACGGTTTACCAAGGCCACGCCCGTTTCACATCTCCCACCGAGATGAGCGTGGGAACAACGCTGCTAACGGCGAAGCACATATGCGTCAATGTTGGGGGGCGTGCTCTAACGCCGCCAATGCCCGGGCTTGACCAGGTCAAATACCTAACCAATAGCTCAATGATGGATGTCGACTTTCTTCCTCGGCATTTAGTGATAATAGGTGGCAGCTACGTGGGCCTTGAGTTTGGGCAAATGTATCGCCGTTTTGGTAGTGAAATCACGATCATCGAAATGGGCCCGCGTTTAAGTCATCGCGAAGATGAAGATGTTTCGACCGCAGTAAGAGAGATACTGGAGCGCGAAGGTATCAACGTGCGCCTTAACGCAAAGTGCCTGACCGTGAAGAAACAGGGGCAGGAGCTGGCAGTGACGCTTGACTGCACAAACGGCAGCCCTGAGGTTAGCGGCTCCCATCTCTTGCTGGCAGTAGGACGTCGTCCCAATACCGATGACCTCGGGCTCGACCAAGCCGGCGTTTCTGTCGATCAGCATGGTTACATTGAGGTCGATGATGTGCTGCGCACAAATGTACCGGGCATCTGGGCAATGGGAGACTGCAACGGGAAAGGCGCCTTTACCCATACGGCTTACAATGACTATGAAATCGTCGCTGCGAATATTCTCAATGAGGATCCCCGGCGGGTGAGCGACCGGATCCCTGCCTATGCACTTTATATCGATCCGCCATTGGGGAGAGCAGGAATGAGCGAGACGGAGGTCCGTCGCACGGGGAAGGCCGCATTAGTCGGAAAACGGGCGATGACCAAAGTGAGTCGTGCGATCGAAAAAGGCGAGACTCAAGGGTTCATGAAGATAGTGATCGACGCCGATACCAAGCAAATCTTGGGCGCTGCCATTCTGGGAACCGGTGGCGATGAGGTGGTTCACTCGATTCTCGATTTAATGTATGCCAAGGCACCTTACCCGGTGATGCAAAGGGCGGTGCACATTCACCCGACCGTTTCAGAACTCATCCCGACCATGCTCGGCGAACTGCGGCCGCTTTCTTCCAATTCAAGTTGATCCTAGCGCATTCGGAGTGGTCGGCGACTTCGGTAGTCTTCGTCGCTTCGGTTTAGCACCTTTGACCCCGCGAATGGGATCTGATCGTTGGCCCGGCAGCGGCATAAAGTATTCTCGAGTTATCAACCTCTGGCTGCGAGAGCGCTCGCGGCGCACTCGACAAATATTGCACCCCTCCCTGATCAGAGCAGCTCGCAGACATTGCGTTCAAAGCAGATTAGCGATCGTTTTGGTAAAGCGACAGATAAGACATGTGAGTTACCCCACCACGTCGCGGCCTTGTATTGACCGAAATTTTCGAAAAGTCCTTCCCATTTTCCCGAATCAAGTGGTCTGAACTCGCTCAAGTTGTAAATCTTAACAGGGCTCATTAGCCCAGTACAAAGAGCTTTTGAGAGCGCTTCTTTGGCTGTCCAGAGCGAGGTGGCGAGCTGCAGCTTATATTGTGTGGTTGCCTCGACCCACTTTGTTTCCTGTTCCGATAGCTGCGACACTATTGTTCCATAGCGAGCCCAATCAACCTGTTCCACGTCGACGCCCATTGGATGACCAGTTGGAAATGCTAATGCACATGCCAAAGAGTTGGTATGGCTGATGGTTACATTCCATCCCTGATTTTGACCGCAGCTAACGATAGGCTGTTCGAATACCCCACGCCCAATTTCAATAGTCCGGAGGTCCAGCTCCGGAAGTAGAGCTTGCAGCGCAAGCTTTGCCGCACAGCGGCCGAACAGATAGCTTCGCTGCCGGCGAACAGAGCGCAGGCTCGAAAAGCAGGTATTCTCCGCGGGGCCGAGTAGTTCCGCCGCGAGTTCAGCGATACCCGAGGTTTGGTCACCACGAACCACGACTAATGCCCCCTTTAGTTGAGTCCCATTACGGCGGATTATTAGCGGCAATGTATGCGTGCGCGGAAAGTTGAACGAAGACATGCGACAAAAGAACGTTCGAGGTATATCACCACTCCCGGCGTTGCAGTTTGTCGGATTGGTTTTTGTAATATCAAGTCAGGCGGTTGCGAAAGACATCAAAGAGGCGCTTCAACGCGAAGGCCACATTCCATCGGACCTCGAAGACCGGCATCTAGTTGCGATGTCGGAAGTCTGCAAGAATAATGAGCGCCTTGCCCGCACCTTTGTTCCGCTACAATTCAAGGGTGACCTTTTGCTGTTTTCCGCGGCACAGGAAGAAGCAGCGCCACCGGTAGAACGCT
>JAFAVN010000291.1 GCA_019242435.1 Verrucomicrobiota bacterium
TTAACATAGGCGCTGCGGAGGTTTTCAACCTTCATTGGCAACGGACGGTACACTAGTGTGAGTCCGGCTCAAATTCGCAAAGGGGTTCGAAATGTAGCGGTCGTTCTCGTCCTCGAAAGCCCAGCATCCAACCGATCGGCTACCGAATCCCCATTCTGGTGGGCGACCGCTTTGTCGGTTTCAAGCGATAGGAGTAGGCAACAGGCGGCTCCGGGGAATGACCCAATGGTTTGAGGCAACCCAGGAAACTCCGAACCCTACTTTTGGACTTCGGATAGCACTTGGACCATTCGCGGGAACCGCCTGGCGCCGGGCGAAAGACCTTGTGACCTGGAAAGCGGTTCCCCTCCAGGAGCGGCGGCGATACCGCTGGACTGCGCACCGTTTCGGCTGGCGCTCCATAAGGCGCCGTCCCAAAAAAATCGTTCGATATTCAGCCTCGTGCGCCCACGTTACTAGAATATGACGGGACGACCACGCCATTTCGCTAGTGACAACAACGCTGGGATATCGCCGGAGGTGATCGCTGCTTTGCAAGAGGCCAATCAAGGCCATGTGATTGGTTATGGTGACGACCAGTATACTGATCGCGCCCGAGCACTCGTCAGCGAGATATTTGAGAAGGAGTGTGCGGTGTTCTTTGTTTCGAACGGTACCAGCGCAAATTGTCTGGCTCTTTCCGCATACTTGCAGAGCTTTCACGCGGTAATTGCCCATCAGCACTCGCATTTGGAAACGGACGAATGCAACGCGATTGGTCACTTCGTGCCCGGCGCTAAGGTGCTTGCAGTTGGCGGACCCAACGGGAAAATCGATCCGGATTCTATGGTCCAGGCGATGATGTCCCAGCGCGAGATCCATGGATCGCTGCCTCGAGTCGTTTCGCTGACGAATCTTTCCGAACTGGGGACAGTCTATCACCCGGACGAGGTCCGAAGGATTATCGAGGCAGCCAAGGATCATCAGCTGATAATCCATGTTGACGGAGCCCGATTTGCGAATGCGGTAGCATCACTGGGCTGTTCCCCGGCGGACTTGAGCTGGCGCGCGGGGGTTGATGTCTTGAGCTTCGGAGCCACGAAGAACGGCCTCGGTTTTGGCGAGGCAGTGGTTTTCTTCGATCCGAAAGCGGCGGCTCGGTTCAAATACCAGATGAAGCAAAGCGGTCAGCTTGCCTCGAAGATGCGTTTTCTGGCAGCACCCTGGCTCGGCTACTTGAAAGAAGGCCGCTGGCTAGAACGTGCTCGGCATGCCAACCGGATGGCGGAACGCCTCGAAAATGGAATCCGGCGCTGGCCGCTGTCCGAAGTAATTTACCCTCGGGAAGGCAACGCCGTTTTCGTCAAACTACCGGAGCGCACAGTGAGGCATCTTCATGAAAAGGGCTGGCATTTTTACAGTGATGTCGGTCCGGAACGAGCGGCCCGATTGATGTGTTCCTGGGATACGACGGAGGGTGATGTGGATGAGTTTTTGGCCGATCTGCTGAAGGAAAAATAGGTGCCTTGGAGGGATCGCATCCGCCGGAGCCTGGCCCTGCCGGCGTTTGGTCCCGATCCTGCCAACGCGGGTCTGTTTAGCCCGGTCGTTACTCCCCAAAAATACGAAAACTCTGCATGTAAGCGCGCACTTCGGAATCCTGGAGAGGGTTATTATAGAGCTCTGAGAGGCCGGCGACCTGATACACGAATCCATGATCGAGGTACATGTCGACGACGATGGCGTAGTTGCGCCCGTTGAAGCGGTGTCTGCCGGTCAGGCGGTATCCTTTGATTCCGCCGAGGCTGATCGGCTTGGTGTCATTCAGGAATCCCAGGCCGGTGCCGAAGTATCCGTGTTCGAGTTCCTTGAGGCTCTTGTCATCCAGCTTGAAATGGGGCTTATCTTTAACATCCACCACGCCTAGATAAACCAGCGCTCCGAAATCTTGCCGCCGCGCTCCGGTCAAAGCACCGCCTTCATTGGAAGGTGACATGGCGTACCAGGGCAAAATATAGGTGCCGTCCGGGAGAGTCACCTGGCAGTAATAGTCGCGTGATTGCCAAACGGCCGCGTTAGCGAGCGAGCCACCACTCAAAACTGCCAAATAGATTGAGGCGATTGTTAAGAACCATCGGATGGGAAGAATTAAGGACTTCATTGCAGGAGGGAATAATCTCGTTTTAGTCGGCCTTCCCAGGCTTCTCCGTGAGTTGGCCAAAAAAACGTTCGAGCATCACCATGGAATGCCGGGAAAGTTGTAGTCGGTATTCTTCTTCTGGAAAAGAGGTTTTTCGCACGGGCGTCTAAAGCACCTTACGACGGCGCGGAGTAATGGAGTAGTGGAGTACTGGAGTGTTGAAGTACTGGAGCATCGGAATACGAAAGGCATTCGTCAGTCCAGCACTCCATCCTCCATTCTTCCATCACATCCGAGCCGGATTACTCGCTTTTTGGTAGAAAGAAATTTCGTTGTCGTTCGTTGATCGGACTGCCGAGGCGTTCCAGTACCTGCAGCATGTCCTCCCAAACTTTTCTTTTCTCCGAAAGCGACTGGTTCCGCAGGAGATAAGAGGGATGAAATGTGGCCATGACCGGGATGTCTCCAAAAAGATGCCATCGGCCGCGAAGGGCTCGCATTGGTTCCGTGGTGCCGAACAGCCCGCGCATGGCCACACCTCCCAAAGCGACCATGACTTTGGGTCGAATGATTTCGATCTGGGACCGGAGATATGGCAGACAGGTTTGCATCTCTTCGGGGGTAGGCTGCCGATTTCCGGGACTCCCTTGTGGGATGTCGGGCCGGCATTTCAACACGTTTGCGATATAAACTGTTTCACGTCTGAATCCCATAGTCTCGATGATGCGGGTGAGCAGTTCGCCTGCCCGACCGACAAACGGTTCTCCGCGCAAATCTTCGTCCGCCCCCGGGGCTTCGCCGACAAACATTAGGTCCGCATTCGGATTTCCTACACCGAATACCACGGTGTGCCGGAATGCGGCGAGATGCGCGCATTTTTCGCAAACGAGGACGCTTTCTCGGAGGCTCGCCAGTCGTTCTGCCTGATCGTCTGCCGGTTGAGCTGCAACCGTCACGGGAGAAAGCCCCAACGTTGAGGGTTGTGTCATATCCGAAGAAGTCTTTGCAGAGAGTTGGTAGCTCTCCTCGCCCGGAAGGTCGCCCGAGCTGTTATAGGCCAGCGTCAGTCGCCTGATTCTCTCGACCATAAATTGGTCGAACCGGGCATGCCGGAATTCTTTATCGTTCCGCAGTTGCCGCAGAAGTAAGTCGAGGCCCAGAGCGAAGGAGTTCATCCAAGTTGATATCAAGCTGGCCAAATTCTTGCGGTATTTCGGCGGTGAATTCTACCCATTTTTCGGTTTCAGGATGGGTAAAAGCGAGCCTCCAGGAGTGCAGCATCAAGCGATCGCCGGAGGTGCGGCGTCCGTAGACTTTGTCGCCCAGGATCGGATGTCCCAGGTGTTGAAGATGGACCCGGATCTGGTGGGTACGCCCGGTCAGAAGCCGGCATAAGACAGCGGTGTTTCCATCGAACGCTTTAATCACTTTAAACCGGGTCAGAGCCTGTCTGCCTTTGGCTTGGACTGCCATCTTCTGCCGATGAATCGGGTGGCGGCCGATCGGTTCATGAATTTCGCCGCTTTTCTGTCGAAAAATGCCTGCACAAATCGCCAGATAAAATTTTTCTACCTGCCGATCCGCGAACTGCCGGCTCAATCGCTGGTGAACACGATCTGTTTTGGCAACCACCAGACAGCCGCTGGTTTCTTTATCCAGTCGATGGACCACACCCGGCCTTAGCTCGCCGCCAACGCCGCTCAGGTTTCTGCAGTGGTAGAGCAGCGCGTTAACCAGGGTCCCGTCCGGTTGGCCTGCCCCGGGGTGGACCGCCAGTCCAGCCGGCTTATTGATCACTGCCAAATACTCATCCTCGAAAAGAAACTGGAGGGGGATTGGCGCCGGAGTCAAAGCCGCCGGCACTGGCTCCGGCTCCGAAACCGTTATCAGATCACCGGCGCGAACGATTTGGCTCGGCCGGGCAAGTTGGCCCTTCAATTTTATGTGGCCGGTTTCGATCAGGTCGCGCACCCGGGACCTTGATAGCCGGCCTAGTTTCTCCGTGACCACCAGATCCAGACGTCTGCGGGCATCGGGATCTTCTGCCTGAAAGGACTCGCTAGGCTGCATTCTCACGGAAGCACTGCTGACAGAAATTTATACGCTCGATTTCTATGAGAAATACAGGCCGCGGACTGGCGCTCAATGTACACCCGGCCTC
>JAFAVN010000388.1 GCA_019242435.1 Verrucomicrobiota bacterium
ACGGAAGCAACTGCCGTCCGTCAGATTATTTCTTTTTTCGGGTTCCCTTGCTGGCGGTCTTGGATCCTTTCTTCGTTTCGCCCGCTTTCGCCCGCTGTTTGTTCACTATTCGAGCCGCAACTTCTTTCTGCCGCCCTTTATAACGGCCTTCCTTTTCGAATTTGTGCTCGATTTTCTTGTACTCGCGTTCTCTTTTAGGACTTGCGCCGCGTGGCATAACGATATTGTTCGAAGTTCGGGCCGCCGGTGGACGGGCGGAGATCGCCCAGCTTTCCCCTCGGGAAGGCCGGCAGGGCAGGCTACCCCTGGCACCGAGGACATCCGCAACGTCCACTGTTCCGCGACACTTGTTGGCATACGCCACCGACGGGCTGCCGAGCCGCCGATTCCTGGCGCCCCTAATTTGTCATGAAGGCCGGTAGGGCGAGGCTCCCCTGTACCGAGCACGTCCGCAACGTCCACCGTTCCGCGATAGTTGCTGGCATACGCCCCGACGGGCTGCCGAGCCGTGGATCCCTGGCGCCCTAATTTGTCATGACATCGCCGTAAATCTTGGGAAGCCGCTGGGTTCTGGCTCGGCAGCGAATCAGGGCAGAACGTTTTCTGTTTTAATCATCATTATAATCCCGGCGAACCACGTTCGATTATTCGGGGAGCCTCGCCCTACCGGCGTTAGGTTAGACAGGCGGGGAGCCTCATCTACCAACGTCGGGTCCAGTCACGGTTGTCACGCCGCGTTCAGGTCCACGAGCTCTAATGCGCCCGGATGCAGTTTGACCGAGATAGGAGTTAACATCGCCGGAAATACCTTGCTATCGACGTGCACGGCGGCGTTGACGTTGCGAAATAATACCCGGCTGCAGCGGGTGGAATTAACGGGCGCGGCTGATGATTTTCCTTCCGTCAAGAGCCTGATATAATCGCGCCATTCTTTGCGTCGCTCGTTCGGGAGCCATACCACTTCGAAACGCCCGTCGGCCGGATTCACATCGGGTACCAGTTTTAAATTGGGACCGATTAAACCCATATTTGCGATCTCCAATAATAAAAGGCTGCCCCGTACAGGTTCGTCGTCGAGCAGAAGATCACAGTCTGCTTCCGGATGTTCTTTGGTTATCTGGCGCAGGTGCTGAAGGGCGTTGCTTAATCGCTCTTCAGGAGACAATCGGACTCTCGTTTTGTCTTTTCTTTCCCGATCCCGCATTGCACTCATGAAGCTGGCCAGCAAACCAAGGCCGATTGATTCAATAAAGACACGGTGACCAGCCGGGCTAGTTAGTAAACCTAGATCAACTTGCTTGATCGGAGCTGGGCCTAACCTGGAAACTACCGTTTCCAAAGCATGCATCTGGCCTAGGGTCTTGGCGCAGTTATTGGCTGTCCCCAATGGTAAAATGCAGAACGGGATGCCTGTGGCCGAGAGCCAGGGAGCGAGGCGGCTAACGGTGCCGTCTCCGCCGGCCACAACCACCCGGTCAATCGGCGAGCGAAAAGCGGATTCCCAGCCTTTTTCTTTTATCGACACGTACATTACGTCGTAACCGGCTTGAGCGAATTGCCGGACGAGTTCGCTGCCTTTGAATGAGCGATCTCCAGCGCTCGCATTGTGAAAGAGAGCGATTTTCATAAGGCTGTGATTGCTTCGCATCCGTTCCCGCGATCGGATGCGAACCCATTTTGCCCCTGATTACTCAGCGAGGCGTTGGCTATTTTCCTGATTAACCTACAAACGATGTGGAGCCAGTCCAGGGGCTGTTAGCGGAAGCCGAAGAATGATTTTATGGCAAAAGAACTAGCTGGAAAGAGAGTTGCCATCTTAGCGACAGATGGTTTCGAACAGGATGAATTAGAGAAACCCAGAATGGCTTTGCAAGAAGCCGGAGCAATCACCGAAGTTGTCTCCCCGAAATCCGGAAAGATTAGAGGTTGGAAATACACGGACTGGGGAAATGAGGTGAAGGTAGATAAAGAAGTCAATGAAGCAGATTCGAAAGAATATGACGCCCTGATGTTGCCGGGAGGTGCAATGAACCCGGATCATCTTCGAATGGACGCGAAAGTAGTCGAGTTTGTTGGGTCGTTTGTCGTTTCCGGCAAGCCCATTGCCGCTATTTGTCATGCTCCATGGACACTCATTGAAGCGAACGCAGTCAAGGGCCGCCGGGTGACATCATGGCCTTCTCTGAAAACAGATCTCCGCAACGCCGGCGCAGAATGGGTAGACCAGGAGGTAGTCGTCGATAACGGAATCGTGACCAGCCGCAAGCCGGACGATATCCCGGCGTTTAACCGGAAGATGATCGAGGAATTTGCCGAGGGAAAACACGTCCAGCGACGAACAGCCTCCGGCTTTGTGCCGGGCGACGTTTTGCCGGGAGAGAAATGATGGAGGTGGTGATTGGTTGAATTTTGAATGTGGAGGGGAGCCGTTTTTGCAGGTATTTGGTTCTTACCAGGCGGCTCCCGGGAACCATGATTGTGCGCCCCCAGTCTAGCGCAATTCCGTCTCAGTGCGCCGCGGGAATG
>JAFAVN010000020.1 GCA_019242435.1 Verrucomicrobiota bacterium
AGACAGTTTGCCTCGAGCGAAGCTCGCCTCGTCGCAACCTTATGACGTACCTTCCGGGACAGATTCACTCGTCGCGCGTCCGGGCACTTGGTTCCTCACGACCATCTGGCGCTTCCCTATGACAACCGGCAATTTCTCTATTTTCTAGAACCTCACTCCCGGCTGTTTGCCGCCCCAAATCTGCCTGACCGGGTTGGAAATACGTCGCTCAGCTATTACGAATATTTCCCTCGAACACCAGTGCATCGAGCGAGCCGAGTCTGCATCGTTGGGATGCGACCTCAGGCGTAAACCGCCGAGATCCGCGCTTTCACAATGACCGGGTCTTTCAAAGCGATTCTGCCGGGCCTGACAATTGCCAGGTTCTGGCCGAAGTAAATACCTCTACCGACCCGTCGAAATTGGTTGAGCGTTCGGATCGGTTCCGGGCCAACCGGCTTACCGGTAGCCTGGTCGACCGTTGGCACTGAACAGCGATCGCTTGCCTTTACTCCGCGCAAAGTAGCGCTGCCAATCTCGAGTTCCCCCCACTGGTCCTCGATGAAAGGTTCTTTAGTAGATACAACAATATTTGGCCGGAACCGGTTCATGGGTACGGGCACAGCTAACCGGGCATTCAGCTCGAATAACGAGGCTTCCCCCACTAAGAGCATGGGATAAGCATCGGCGAAACCCACAATTTCTCCCGACCGGGCGAAGGCCGGGTTGATCCCGCGCCTGCTGCTATCCGGCATAAATACCAGCCGGCAAGAATGCTGAAGAATATCTGAAAACCATTGAGTGGCAGCCGAAATCACAACAGCCTCGACCTGATCTCGCCAGATGGTGACCCCAATCTTCTGTCTCGGCTCCGGTTCCCTGAGAGACAGCCGCATCTTGGCCTCGGTTGGTCGATGCCTCAGCAGCAGTTCGGGACCGGTTATACAAGCCTCGATGGTCGCTAGATCCGGAATCTGACGCTGAGAAAGAAACTGATCATTGTCGTCTACCAACATCCAACGACGATCCCAAGCGAGGCCACGCTCCAGAACGTCCGCCACCGGTAACTGCTGGCCTGCCAGACCTTTTACAGGATAGATTATGAGCCGGGTGACTTGTAGGTCAGGAACACTAGAGAACATTGCCCTATTCGTACTTGGAACGCGAGACGGATTCAATGGCGTCAGTATGTATCGGAAGCCAGCGGCCGCAGTAGAGAACCCCGTGATAATCGAAGCCGGTCATGGTAGGGCGAAAATCTCGGCGAGCCCGAGGGAGAAAGCGAAATCGTTGGGCGCGGCGAGATTTTCGTCCCACCATGATGGACTTCGCCACCTTTCTTGTGCTGGACCGCCTCTTCCTCTTCCGCATTGATCCCCTCTTGCCGATCCTTTCCTATCACGTAGAAATCATCATGGAGATTCGCTCCTTAGATGAAAAAGAGGATGCCAACGCCCTGTGGAGGATTCTGGAACCGGTGATTCGCGCCGGCGAAACGTACGCGCTCCCAAAAGACTGGAGCCGGGATGAAGCATTGCGTTATTGGTGCGCACCCAGTCACCGCGTCTGGATCGCTGAAGAGAATGACAGGATCCTCGGGACTTACTTTCTCCAGGCGAACCAGTTGGGAGGCGGCGACCATGTGGCCAACGCTGGGTTTATTACCAATCGGCAGGCAACCGGCCGCGGAATCGCGACCGCCCTTTGTACGCACGCCCTTCAGCTAGCAGCTTCGTTGGGGTTTAAAGCGATGCAATTCAACTTCGTGGTTAGTACAAACGAACGTGCTGTCGCTCTCTGGAAAAAGTTAGGATTTGCTATCGTCGGGACTCTTCCCAAGGCATTTCGCCATCCCGCGCGCGGATTTGTCGATGTGTACGTGATGTACCGCCAGTTATGAATTTAGAATCTAGAATCTCGGATTTCGGTTTGACTAAAGCGTGGTTCTGTGTGCCAGTCGGTCCTAACCTGAAAAACGCGAAATTCTAGATTCTAAATTCTCACAGTTCGACGCCTTTCCATTTTGTGCCACTTTGATAATGAGACGAAACTTCACGGAGGAGGTATATGAAGATTGGTATTATTGGTGCAGGTAACATCGGTGGAGCACTGACTCGCCGGCTCAGGAGTTTGGGGCACGAAGTGTTTGTTGCCAATTCGCGGGGACCGGGATCACTGGCTGGCCTGGCAAAGAAAACCGGAGCCAAACCGGTCTCGGTTACGGAAGCCGCGCACAGCGGCGAAGTTGTGATCGTGACGATCCCCGAGAAAAACATCCCGGAACTTCCTCGGGACTTGTTCAACGGTGTGCCTGCTAACGTCGCCGTGATCGACACCGGGAATTATTATCCACAGCAACGCGACGGCCGGATCAAGGAAATCGAGAGCGGCACCGTGGAAAGCGTCTGGGTTTCGCAGCAATTGAACCGGCCGGTTGTTAAGGCGTTCAATAATATTTTTGCCGAACATCTCTTCAAACTCGGCCGGCCCAAAGGGGCGTCGGACCGGATCGCATTGCCAATAGCCGGAGACGACCCTGCCACCAAGGCGCTCGTGTTAAAGCTGGTCGATGAGCTCGGCTTCGACGGTGTTGATGCCGGCAGCCTGGCAGAATCCTGGCGCCAACAACCGGGTACGCCGGTCTATGCCGCTGATTTCAATGCCGAAGGTGTCCGCAAGGCTCTCTCCAAAGCCAGTAAAGAGCGCAGACCGGAATGGCGGGCAATAGCCGGATAGTCCTACTACTAAATGGTCATGGGTAAGGACATCGGGGGCGGCCGACGCTCTCGTAATCCACCGCCGCCTGGAGGGGAGCCGCTTTGTAGGTTGCAAGTTCTGCCAGCTAAGAGCAGGCGGCTCCCGCTAACCACCCAGTGGCGGGAATCTCGATCGCCGCTCGCTCGGGGATCTACTGTCGATGGGCTTGCGGCAGCTGGTTGGGTCCAGCCCGGGAGCCGCCTGCTTGCAGCAAATAAAGCTTGTTACCTACAAAGCGGCTCCCCGCCAGGTGCTTGGGCCGCGAACCGGGCGGCGGCGGGAATCTCGATCGCCGCTCGCGCGGGGATCTACTGTCGATGCGCTTCCGGCAGCTGGTTGGGTCCAGCCCGGGAGCCGCCTGCTTGCGGCAAATAAAGCTTGTTACCTACAAAGCGGCTCCCCTCCAGGTGCTTGGGCCGCGAACCGGGCGGCGGCGGGAATCTCTATCGCCGAGCGCTTGGAGATCTACTGTCGATGGGCTTCCGGCAGCTGATTGGGTCAAGCCAGGGAGCCGCCTGCTTGCAGCAAATAAAGCTTGTCACCAACAAAGCGGCTCCCCTCCAGGTGCTTGGGCAGGCGCATCTGCACCCTCTTGCTCATGCTTGCCCCAGGGTTGGTTTCGTCTAATTTCAGCCGATTGACCCCGACGCCGTAATCGCAATCGCTGAGAGTTACCGACGCCATCTTTGGACGCCTTCGGCGAAAAATGTTTTTCATGGTCAAGAC
>JAFAVN010000544.1 GCA_019242435.1 Verrucomicrobiota bacterium
CATCCCTATCCAATGATGGTTCGAGATTTTCATCGGGTGATTGGGGAGGAGGTGCACCGTCAAATTCTGGCGGTGGAAGAGCGATTGCCGGATCTGCTAGTGGCCTGCGTAGGAGGCGGGAGCAATGCCATCGGGCTTTTCTATCCATTCTTGGATAATGAGAATGTGCGGATGGTAGGAGTCGAAGCGGGCGGCCGTGGTATACACCCCGGGGAACATGCCGCCCGGTTCCAAGGTGGGCGACTAGGAGTGCTACAGGGAACGCAGACTTACTTACTGGCGGACGAAGATGGCCAGATTCAGCTCACTCACTCAGTCTCGGCAGGGCTCGATTATGCAGCGGTTGGTCCCGAGCACAGTTATCTTCATGATATCGGCCGGGTCCATTACGACTACGCTACCGATGATGAGGTCCTGCCTGCCTTCCAGTTATTGGCCACAACCGAAGGGATCCTTCCCGCCCTGGAATCAACTCATGCACTGGCATACGTAATCAAGCATGCTAAAGAAGTTCCACCGGATCAGATTGTGGTGATCAATCTTTCCGGACGCGGCGATAAAGATGTCGATCAACTTGCCCGACGCCTACCGCGTTCCGAATAAATTAAGGCGTGATTCGTATACCACGTGAAGTACCGGTAATGATGTTGCCCAATGCGGTGCTGTTTCCGCATTCGCTTTTGCCGCTACATATCTTCGAACCCAGATACCGGCAGATGTTAAGCTACTGCCTGAAAGGGGAGCGGATGTTTTCCGTTGCTCTTACCAAGATTGGTGTTCGTGAACCCGCAAGCGTGGATGATTTGCGTGCGGTCGCCGGCATCGGGCTCATTCGAGCGTGTGTGGGCAACGAGAACGGAACTTCGAATCTGGTGCTACAAGGCTTGGCCCGGATCCGGATCGTGGAGTGGACCCAAGAAGAACCATTTCGTATAGCCGAAATCGAGCTCCTGGAGTCTCGCCTCGGGAACACGATCGAAGCGGAAGCCTTGGGCGAGAAGGTCAAGGAATTATGCGTTCGCATGCAACAGCTCGGCCTGCAGCTCCCTCAGAACCTTCTGGAGCAAATGCATCAGATCGATAACCCGGAGATTCTCGCGGATGTAGTAGGCGCTGCCTTCATTAATGAGGTCGCCTCGCGTCAAAGGCTTTTGGAGACAGAGGACGTCGCGGAGCGCCTTCGGCTACTTATTCAGCTGCTTAGAGCGCAAGGGGCTACCGAATAGTGTCAGTAATCAGTAAAAATCAGTAAACAGCAATCAGTGGTCCGTTTTCGTAATTCCGATGCGTCACTGTCCCCTGATTGGCAGTCCGTTTCTTTTACTGGATCACTGATTTACTGTTTACTGATTACTGGTTGCGAGCAGGCTCCAGGAAAAGGGTTGTCATTCCCTGGGGAATGAATTAATCCTGACTCCGCGTCTATGATCCGTCACTTCTATCTCGTTTGCTTGGTTCCACTAAGCATCGCGTTACTTTCGTGCGGCGACTCCTCCCCACATTATCGTACGGGCCGTTATGGTTATCTGCCAACTCCGACGCCAAAACCTTTCGCTGCCCAACCAACTCCGACTCCGGTCCCGATCCCGGTTGCAACTCCGACTCCGGAGCCCGAAGTAACCAATATTCCGAACCCGGCGGCGACACCTAGCCCGACGGCGCCAGAGAATTATCCATACGCGACCAAGGTGCCGGGTAAGCCCGGCCGCGTTTATAGCCCGTATGCGCCGAACGCCGGCGAAGTTGATGTCGAAGGATATCCCCCCGGAGCCGAGGTTAAGGATCCGTATACAGGTAAGATCTTTTTGGTGCCGTAAATTCTCAGGCTGAGACAGAAGCGCAAAGCAGCAGGAAGCCCAATAGGAAAAAGATCGCTGACGCGATCCGGACGATGCGCAGGGTTTGTTCCCCAGACACCGGAAATGGAATCCCGCTGAGATCTTGTTCCGGGGGCAGTTCCCGAAAGGGAATTACCCACCAGATCGCGATTATTAAACACACCCCGAGGCAGAAGACAGCTCCCCAGGCGGTCGCGTTTGCCAGGCCGCCCTTTCCAAATCTCAACGCGTAGATAACGGTCGCAAGGAGATCCCCACCGAGCAGCAACACGTAAACGATCGTATCGAGGTTAGAAGGCTCATGCGGGTTTGGCAGGTCTGGTGCCGGAGGTGTGTGCGGCTCCAGATCATGCCGGACCATCGCATACTGATAAACCGCGAACACGCCCGATAGAACCAGAACAAAGAATTTGAGCCAGTCCATTTGGAGTCACCTCTCCTTTGCTGTCTCTTCGGAACGGTTCAAGATATCAATCCTTTCTGACTATCCGCACGATTTAACGCTGGGTTACAGTTTGCCTATTACGGCCGTTGGATTCAACTCAACAACGACTGAGAACGCACGTGAAAGCCGGGAACAGCCCAGGGCGATGGAGGGGAGCCGCTTTATAGGCTGCCAATTCGGCAGGTGATCAGCAGGCGGCTCCCGGGAATGGTCCACGACGTTTCTTTGACTCAGGGCGTCCGGTTTGATTTCGAGAAATGGCGCTGCGGGGACAGATGCCAATGGGTGATTGCCGGGAGCCGCCTGCTTACCCCCGGATAGAGCTTCCAACCTGCAAAGCGGCTCCCCTCCATCGCATTGAGCGTTCGCCCGTTGCCGGCGTTTGCCCGCGTTCCCTACTCGCGCTCATTAAACAGCGAAACAAGAAACCCGTCCGGCCATTGGCCGGACGGGTTTCGAATGAATGAATGAGACTAAACCGAACAGCGGCTTAGTAGTCCATGCCGCCCATTCCAGGCATACCACCGCCCGGAGCAGCCGCTGCTTTCTCTTTCTCCGGCACCTCAGTAACCAGAGCTTCGGTCATGAGCAACAGACCGGAGATCGAAGCAGCGTTTTGCAATGCCG
>JAFAVN010000069.1 GCA_019242435.1 Verrucomicrobiota bacterium
GTATGCGGTCGGCAGTGAGGTATGCTCCTTAGTAAAAAAAACTCCCGCCGGAAACATGTTCATGATGGACACTCAATCAGAAATCAACGCCGCTAGGCTCGACCGGCTGACATAAGGCCGAATACTGGACACTAAGCGTTTTGGCCTTGACGCGGAACAAACCTGGGCGTTCTTTTCGGCGTCGCTCAGAGGCCTTGACTAAGGCATTCTTCTGACCCCCGCGACACGGAGGTTCCTGGAGCCTGAGAAATCCCGAAGCAGGTCGTTAGGCGACGATCAATCTAAACTGCGGGAGGAAATCAAAACCATGAACGCCATTGAAGTTGTAAAGCATTATATCGACGCCTGGAACCGTCACGATGCCGGTGCGATCCTCGCGCTCTTTGTGGAAGGGGGCACCTACAGTAATCCCGTCGCGGGCCAGGGCCTTAGCGGCGACGCCATCGCGAGCTTCGCAAAAGCGGTGTTTACGGCTTACCCGGATCTGTCTTTTGAGATCGTCAGCATCGGCGATACCGGTGGGGGCTTAATCGCCACCCAGTGGCTGGGGAGCGCTACGAACGCTGGCCCGTTAGCCGACGGCAGCCCACCGACAGGTCGCTCTGTTACTCTACCGGGCGCGAGCTTCACTCAAGTGGAGGGTGACAAGATTCGCTCCGAGCAGGCCTACCATGACAGACAGACGATTGATGAGCAATTGGGGCTCAAAGCCGCTAAGGGTTGAACCCGCGAGAGGAAATACGAAAATCCGCTCAGTAGTAGCTCTAGTAGGGCTGACAATCAGCTTCGCTTTGCCAACAGTCGCTCAACAAACAGCCACATCGGCCTAGTAACGTTGCCGAATTACATCGACCGCTTTGGCCATCAAATTCTCTTTCTGCAAAACAAACCTCCGAACCCCACCTAATATATGAATGCTCTCGAAGTCGTACACCGCTCCTTCGATGCCTGGAACAGGCACGATGCCGATGCCCTCATCGCCCTATATGCTGAAGAGGCGACCTACCATACTCCTCGCTTTGAACACCCTCTGAAGAGGAAAGCCCTCGCCGACTTTATCAAATCGGTGTTAACAGCTTATCCCGATGTGCGGTTTGATGTGATCACTAGCGGGGATACTGGAGGAGGCTTGGTCGCCACCCAATGGATGTTACACGCCACGCACACCGGTCCGTTCATGGACGGCACGCCGCCTAGCGGTCGCACCGTCTCCTATCCGGGGGCTACCTTCACTCAGGTTGATGGCGATAAAATCCGCTCGGACCACGTATACCTTGACCGGCAGACGGTGGCGGAGCAGTTGGGGTTAAAACCCAAGTAATAAGTCGTTCGGAGCGGCATCCTAAACTCCGGGAGGAAAAATGAAAATCTGCTCGGTAACAGCCCTAGTAGGATTGGCAATCAGCTTTGCTTTGCCGGCATTTGCCCAACAAAAAGACACGACCGGTCCGCCGGAGTCCGAACACACAAAACAAATCGTGGCGCTGGTGGAGAAAGCCGCGGCATTGATCGACAGTAAAGGAAAGTCCATCTTCCGCGAGTTCCGGAAGCCCGGCAGCGAGTGGCGAACCGTTGACACCTATTTATTCGTCGACGACTTAAAAGGAAATGTCCTGTTCAATGGCGGTTTCCCAGAACGAGAGGGGACCAATTCAAGTAGCAGAAAAGATTCCAATGGCAAGTTATACTGGGCGGAATTTGCGAAGGTGGTTCAGTCCAAAGGATCGGGGTGGGTCGACTACATGTTTTCCAAACCTGGGCAGAGCCAACCATCGCAGAAATAGAGCTACGTAAAGGCGGTGAAGATCGATGGAACTGCTGGATTAATGGGTGCGGGCTTCTATTCACAATAACTCGTTGATTGATTGGCTACTTGCCAGCGAATGCGGGAATGAAGGCGAAATTGAAAAGCTCCCTCATTACCGCCGTCGTGCTCTTGCGCAGCCCTGGCTAATCCTGGCCCGCCACCTGGGCGCCTTGAGACGGGTTACTGTAAACGGAATTTGACGCCGCTGTCGCTCACGCAGCCCAACCGGACGGCCAGAGCGAGGCGCTCGACCGTTGTAATGATGTATGCTCAATCAGAATAACAGCCTGCCTGAGAGGCTTGACGTCATCCTGGGCTATAGCCGGTCAACAACCGCGCTTTGAGCTACTTGCAGCCCGAATAACAAGTATTATCAGAACCGCCAGTTTCAATGCTCGACGCGGGAGACGCCGATGGTAAAGGACTCGCTGCGGCAAAGCTCGCCGGTTTAAGGACCGTAAGAGTAACCCTCGACCACATCTTTCACCACGTCGAGGAACCCCCCCAAGGTCTTTGCAGCGGGAACAACGGACGGATCTTTCACAACTTTAAGGTAGTTTTGAACGACGCCCAATTTGGCGTTGATGAGCACGCGCTCTGAGGGAAGAGCGGATCCCAGCTTCTGGCGGAGCCAGTCGCAACGTTCTTCATACGTATAGCGAACACTAACACCGTAGCCATCCATGCCATCCCGAACCAATTCCGCAAGCGCCGGCCAGCTTGCAGGATTTCGACGCCGGACCTGTTCCATCATCCCGTACACCGTGCGCTCCAACGCGGGCTTTAAACCACGTCCGTTATCCATTATTTCTAGCAGGCTATCAGTTTGATTGACGACTTCGTCGACGAGATCGGTGTGCCCGAAAAGGTGACGGAGTTTACTGGAGAGCGCCAGCGGTTTAAGACCGCACTGTTTGAGAAAGCCTGCATTCCAATCTGGCATCGTGTGTAAGGACATTGAATTAAATAAAACATGGCCCGGCAGGCAATGCGCTGCCGCGGTTCTGCTCAAACGGCTTCCTCTACGATCTTGGTAGAAGGCACCTATAACACTCACCCGTTCCTGTCCCGAAAGCGCCTTCTGGAAAACCATCACGCCGATCAAAGCGACCAACTCGGCGACTATTTCCAATCGATTTGTCTCATGGTCTGTGTCTGAGACGCGTCCAGGGGCGTAAAGGCCGGGAAGGCGCTGGCGGCTGGATGACATAGGTTACTCAAATGTAAAGAGGTGGATTTTACTTGTGGTGTGTTTACCCCGATTAAGGCGCCGGGGTTCCTTTGGCCCGCATCTGCGAGTAGTGCTTACTGAGTCTAACGAGGAGAACTGTCCGATCCCTCAGAAACCTTACTGAGGTGCGAAAAACTGCGCCATTTATGCGTGAAGCACTATCACAAATCGAGACGGATAATACTAGGATATTTATTATATCTGGTCACCGTTTTGCCTCTACGTACCACATATCATGCGCGGCTATGGCTCGTTGTGAAATCCCCCGAAAGAGGTAGGACTCGATACCTCCAAGGCAACCTCGTTACTCCCTCATATGACAGAGCCAATTTTGGGTCATATGCCGTCTGGCAGCGTTAAAGAGAAAAGCCGATTGTTGGGCCGAAGCAAAACAATCAGTCCATTCATAACATTTCAATGTTAAACATTAGTTCAGCCACCAATACATTAGCCGACGATGAAGCGCCGGCATTCGTCGCCACTCAAAAAGACTTCAATAAGAGTCCAGAAGAGGAACGCATAAAACATCCGCATTTTTTGCAGGCAAGCTCATTGATAATCGGAAAACACCGTCATGGTTCCTGACGCAACCCGAACTAGCGGTGTGCGTTTCTCTATCCAGTCGAACATTGAGATAGACGTCATCAGCTCAGCATTGCTAACCGTCAGCCTTGGCGAGAGCGGAAGCTTCTGGAATGAAGCCACGGCTTGCGATGTCTAGCTCTACCCAGTGACAGGTCCGAAAACGAATTCCGGCCGCTCGGACAAAAACAGCGCTAGCTCAGGATTTCGAGTGTCTGTTAGCCAAGCTACCATGAAAACATTTCTTGGGTTTTTACTCGCTAATGCCATGCAGGCGATCGAGACAGGCTTTCGGGCATATTTTATCTTCAGTGAGAGGGACGCCCGAATCTTGGCAGCCGCATCCGGATTTCCTGCGCCGGAGACAGAGGACTTGCAAGACAAGGGACCATGAGAAA
Source organism: Verrucomicrobiota bacterium (assembly GCA_019242435.1). Lineage (GTDB taxonomy): Bacteria > Verrucomicrobiota > Verrucomicrobiia > Chthoniobacterales > JAFAMB01 > JAFAVN01. The sequence continues at coordinate 4,019 of JAFAVN010000069.1, forward strand.
ACGCTAACGCGGTGAGCATTCGACGGAAGTTGAAGTTTCCGCAATGGCTTCTTACTGTCCGATTCCACTCGGTATGCATCCAGAGCTCATTGGTTTAAAGTTAGATGCAGATTTTCGAAAACGCCTTCACAGATAATATGCCAACCTTCTCATGAGACACCGTTTCGCCCATTTTTCGGTTTGCGGATTCACCGGCATCTCATCCTGATAGCAGATAGAAATGTGCATTTATGCTAGCGATTGCGTCTGTTCCGGTGAACATCCGTGCCCGGGGAGCCCTGCGCTCCCGCGAGTTCAAGCTCAAATCCGATCTATGCGTGGCGCCCATGGACCCAAAGATGGAACTCTTGTGTTAAGTGTCCCGAGAAGAAAGCCAGAAAAGTCTACCATTTCCTGCAAGCAAGCTCAGTGGTCATCGGAAAAAGACCGGCATCGCTTCTGAGCGGGTCGCTACCCAAACAATAATTCCGGCAGCCGGAACAAAACAGCGGATCTCGAAAATAGCTAAGTTTTAGTAGCTCCCAACCAAATCCATGCAGCTAACCTCACCAGTAACACTGCCTTGGACCACACCGAGGTATCATCTATGAAACTAGGGTTTCTCTGTCCTAACCTACCGGGCCACGTTAACCCACTGACCGCGCTGGCGCGTCACCTTCAGGCACGCAACCATGAGGTTGTGTTCCTCTACTCATCCAGTGCGGCCGGTCTGCCGTTTATTCGTGGCCCCGAGAAGGATCAGTTTAGGGAAAACCTGCCAGAAGTGAGCAAGCTACAGGGTGATGACGCGGTGAAATTCTCTCTACGCGTATTAATGACTCAGACAGAGACCATATTAAGGTCATTACCGGCAATGGTAGAAGCTAACGGGATAGATGCCTTAGTGCTCGATACCGTCCAATTCTATGCAGAATTGGGTCCGATCCAATTGGGCATGCCGTACATCCAGGTGGCAGCTGCCGTACATTTCGACTTCTCTGGCTATACCCCCATTTGCCTCTATGGTTGGCCTCATCAGACTACTGCGGCGGCTCTAGCGAGAAATCGAGAAGGTGTTACTAACTTTCTCGAACTACTGGAGAGTGTTAACGAGGGCGTGAAAGCTCATGCCGAACGCGTCGGACTCAAAATCGACTGGGAAGACCCGGGTTCTACCATTTCTCCATTAGCATCCATTACTCAGGTTCCCACAGCCTTCGACTTCGAAAGCTCCCATTGGCCTTCACAGTTCCATCACACCGGTCCATTCCATGATGGCAAAGGCAGAGAGAGCGTCGATTTCCCATGGGAACGGATAACCGGCGAACCACTGATATACGCTTCAATGGGAACGATCTTGAATGGTCGAATCGATGTCTTCCGCACCATTGTCGCTGCCTTGGCAAAGCATAAAGATTTGCAACTCGTGCTTTCCGTGGGCGACCAAGTCGATCCGCAGAAGATCGGACCGGTTCCGAATAATGCCATCATCGTAAAGCAGGCGCCACAATTGGAATTGCTGAAACAGGCCTCGGTCTGTATCACCCACGCTGGGTTGAACACGGTACTCGAGTCTCTAGCTCAAGGTGTCCCGCAGGTAGCCATCCCGGTAACCTATGACCAACCCGGTGTCGGTGCGAGGATCGCACACAAGCAAACCGGTGTGGTCACTTCGTTAGACAAGTTAACCGGTGACCACCTGTCAGACCTTCTAAATGAGGTGCTAAGCAACTCCACCTATCGAGATAACGCGCGTAGGCTGCAGAATGCGATTGCTGAAGCCAACGGACTCTCTGTCGCCGCCGACCTGGTAGAACAGTCCCTTGGAGTGCGAAGGCCCTCAAAGAGACCCGCGGCGACTGGCAGGTCCTTGACTGGTACTCAGGCCAGGGATTAAGCAATGCAGAAAGTATCCAAAAGTGACGTTGCCAAATGAACAAGGTTGCAGCCAGAAAGCGTCGGGCGGGCTGAGGCGCTGACCTCACCTGGCGCGTCGAATCGTCCTCGAACTCGTCGTGCGCCAATCACGCAAGGCTCTGGTCGGCAGGCTGTCCTCGTCGTCTCCGACTGGCTACACGGGCCTAATTCGGACAAGACAACGGTTTAATACTCCGGTCCTCCAACACTCCATTGCTCGGCTCATCGGGATCGAGAACGACGGCTCGCCAGGCCTTACGAAATAACCCTTCCTCCTTAAAGCTGAAGTAGCTGTTCCGGCCGGGAGCCGGCGAGCCGATGATCACGTGGTCGATCAATTGGAGTTGCAGGACTTTACTGGCCGCGAGGATCCGCCGGGTGAGCCGCAGATCCGCCTCAAAAGGGGAGGGAGCGCCGTTGGGATGATTGTGCACCATGAGGAAAGCGAAAGCGCTGAAGAAGATCACCGGTTTGAAGATTTCCCGCGGGTGAGCCAGCGCTTCGTTGAGCGTTCCCTGGCTCACGGAAACCAACTTTGATGAGCTCCTGTTGGTATTGACAAGCACCACTCGCAGATATTCGTGAGCGAGAAAGCGCATTTCGGCGCAGATTTCCGTTTACCGCCAGAGGCGTATCGATCAGGAGCCGCGAACGTTCCTCGCGCAAGGCGACCGCGGCCAAGCGCAGGGAGCTGACCAGCTGCGCGGCCTGGTCGCGTAGAAGAAAAGGCAAGAGGTCTTGAACGGAAGCCCGTGCCAGATTGGCAATCGAACCGAAGTGCCGCAAGAGAGCGGCAGCCTGTTTCTGGTCTTTGAGGATCAGCCCCAGGTGCTCCACCGTATCGAGCGCTTCCGAGCCATAGTTAACGAG